>NZ_JBQDLF010000030.1:0-52607 GCF_052095815.1 Brachybacterium sp.
CGAGGGTGTTTCATTAGCTGTGTAAGGGTCCGGTCTCGAACCGAGGTGTGACCTGCTGTCCCGCCTCTGAGAAGGACCGATGACATGACCGATACTGCAGATGCCCAGAACCCTCTTGCCGGGGTGCTCAGCGCCGACCAGGTCGATGCCCTCGTCAACGCCGCTGAAGACCTCGGAGAAGGCCGCCACGGGGTCGAGGAGCTCCTCTCGCGGATGACCCAGGCGGTGCTGGAGAGGGCGCTGGAGACCGAGATGAGCGATCACCTGGGCTACGAGGCCGGCGACCCTGCTGGCGCCGGCACGGGCAACTCCCGCAACGGCAAGACCACTAAGTCCGTCCAGACCCTCCAGGGACCGGTCCAGATCACTGTGCCGCGGGACCGCAACGGCTCGTTCGAACCGGTGATCGTGCCCAAGAGGTCCCGCCGGCTCGGGAGGGTCGAGGACATGATCCTGTCGCTGTATGCCCGCGGGATGACCACCCGCGATATCGGCTCCCACCTCGAGGAGATCTACGGCTCCAGGGTCTCCGCCGCCACGATCTCCCGGGTCACCGACGTCGTCGCCGACGAGGTCGCCCAGTGGCAGTCCCGGCCCCTGGAGACGGTCTATCCAATCGTCTATATCGACGCGATCTGGCTGAAGATCCGCGATGGCGGTGTCGTGGCGAACAAGGCCTGCCACGTCGCCGTGGGCGTGGATCTCGAGGGCCGCAAGCAGGTGCTGGGTCTATGGCTGGGCGTCAGCGAGGGCGCGAAGTTCTGGGCGAATGTCCTGACCGAGATCCGTAACCGCGGCACCAAGGACATCTTGATCCTGTGCTGCGACGGGCTGAGTGGGCTGCCGGCCGCTGTGAACAGCATCTACCCCGAGACCGTGGTCCAGACCTGTGTGGTCCACCTGCTGCGCTCGGCGATGAAATACGCCTCCTACACCGACCGCAAGACGATGGCCAAGGACATGCGCCCGATCTACACCGCCGCGACCGTGGAGGCCGCACAGCTGGCGCTGGAGGCCTTCGCCGAGATATGGCAGACCAAGGCGCCGGGAGCCGTGCTGGCCTGGCGGAACGCGTGGGAAGACTTCATCCCATTCCTCGCGTTCACTCCCGAGATCCGCAAGGTCATCTACACCACGAACCAGATCGAATCGATCAACTACCAGCTACGGAAGATCACCAAGACCCGCGGCTCGTTCCCCTCGGACGAGGCAGCGATCAAGCTGGTCTACCTGGGCATCCGGAACATCGAAACCCGCCGCGGCGGAGAGCTCGGCACCGGCACCCAGGGATGGCACCAAGCGCTGAACGCTTTCGCCGTCCAGTTCCCCAACCGACTCCCCCTCTGACCACCCGGCAGAAGGACTGATCGACCGGCCCCTTACACAGAAAACTTGACACCTCCCCACCAACACTGACAGCCGGTTCAGACTCCTCGCTGACCGCCTCTCCAAGGATCACTGGCACTGGACGCCCGACCACCGCGACCGACACGCGGCGGACCGTCACACCCCAATGTCGGAATCAGCTCGCAACCATCGGTCACCACGCCGACCGGGCTGACCTGCAGACCCCACGAAAGATCGAGGCTAAGCTCGATGGGATGGAGCGAATTCAGGTGCTGCTTGTCGACGATGATCCCCTCGTCCGTCACGCCTTGAGGTTCTTCGTCGATGGGGCCGTGGATCTCTGTGTCGTCGGCGAGGCCGGCGACGGGGAGGCGGCGGTGTCGCTGGCGCGGGAGCTGGGGCCGGATGTCATATTGATGGACCTGCATATGCCGAGGATGGGGGGCGTCGAGGCGACTCGACAGGTTGTCGAGCTGTTTCCTGAGATGCATGTTCTTGCGGTGACCACGCTGAGCACCGAGAGGCACGTCGTCCCCGCGCTGCGTGCCGGGGCGTCGGGGTACCTCGTGAAGGACACGGAGCCGGATGAACTCGTAGCCGCCATCCGAGAGGTGCATTCTGGGCGCTCGATGATCTCCCCGGAGATCACGTTCGAACTGATCAGCACGATCCGTGGTGATGCCCTGCGCAATGATGGCCGCAGGATGGCGGAACAACTGACAGCGCGCGAAATCTCTATCGTACGGCTCATCGCGCGCGGGATGTCGAATGCGGAGATATCGGAGACCCTGCATCTGTCGGAGCCGACGATCAAATCGAATCTCACGCGATTGATGAGGAAGTGGCGGGTTCGGGATCGCGTCCAAGTTCTTATTTATGCGATCACGCATGATGTCATCGATGTCGATATGCTCGAGGTCGGAGACGGCGAATAGGTGTCGTGCGGGTGCGAGAGAACGTGGGGAATGGGCTGAAAGCTCTGTCTACTGCCTGTCACCACGGAGCAGCACCGCTCCATGACGCGGGATCACCACGTCGATCGCGCTGGACCCCGGGGCGACGCCGCGCGCCGCGTCGGACTGCACGGAGACCGCACGCACCGGCACGAGCTCCCCGCTCCACAGCTCGGTGACCTCGCCGACGAGCGCAGCGGGCAGGCCCACGTCCTGGCTGTCCAGCGACACCGCGAGCTCCTCCTCACCCACATTGAACGCGCCGACGTACTGCTCGCCCTCCAGCCCGTCGGCCGTCCACAGGATCAGCGCGCCCTCGCGGAACACCTCGCGATTGCCGGTGGAGCCGGCGTGCACGGCGAGCACGTCGGGGTTCTGCAGCAGTGCGATCGTCGCAGGGTCGGAGCTGGGCAGGTCTCCTCCCACCATGAGCGGGGAGCGGGCGATCACCCACAGCGTCATCAGAGTGCGGCGCTCGTCGGGGGTGAGCTGGTCGTCGCGGGGCTCGCCGCGCTCAGCGCGGATCCCGATGCGGCCCAGCGGCAGCATGTCCCCGTCGGCCCAGCCGTCTGGGCCCGAGTGCGGGGCCCAGCGCGCGAAGCGGGCGAAGTTCGCCTCGACGTCCTCCCACCGATCCCACAGGTCATCGCAGATCCGCCACATGGTGGCGTGCTCGCGCAGGTGCGGCAGGCGGGTCAGGGACAGATCCCGGCCAGGGGAGAGGCTCAGCTGCATCGGCCTTCCGCAGCACTCGATCGCACCCGCGAACGCCTCGATCTCCGCCGCCTGGTAGGGCCAGAGCATGTCGTCGACCTTGAGGAAGTCCACGCCCCAGCCCGCGTACAGCGCGAGCACCGAGTCGTAATACGCTCTCGCTCCGGGCACGGAGTGGTCGATGCCCACCATGTGCGGGTTCCACTCGCAGGAATTCGTGGGATCAGCGATGTCCCCTGCGCGCAGCTCGGAGCCGAGCACGGGGCTGTTCGCCGCGACCGCGCGCCGCGGGATCCCCCGCATCACGTGGATCCCGAGCTTCAGCCCGAGGGCGTGGATCTCCTCGGCGAGCGGTCCGAAGCCCGTGTCGCCCGCAGCGCTCGGGAAGCGCACCGGGTCCGGCAGCAGCCGGCCGTGCTCGTCCATCGTGAGCGGTGCGCCCTGGTTGTAGCCGTGGGAGCGGGCCGACGGGTCGGACCAGTCGATGTCGATCACCACGGTGTCCCAGCCCAGCGGAGCCAGATGCTCGGCGAGGAAGCGGGCATTGGCCAGCACTTCTGCTTCGGTGACGGTGGTGCCGTAGCTGTCCCAGGAGTTCCAGCCCATCGGTGGGCGGCTCTGCCGGGGGCCAGGGGCAGTGGCGATGGCAGGGGAGGGGGCGGGGGTCATCTGGTCACTCTCCGAGCAGGCGGTCGACGTAGGCATTGGTGAAGACGCGATCAGGATCCAGGCGCTCGCGCAGGGCGAGGAAGTCCTCCAGCCGCGGGTACTGCGCGCGCACCTGCTCCGGGGCGGTGGTGAAGACCTTCCCCCAGTGAGGGCGCGGCGCGAACGGGGCCAGGCGCTCCTCGATCTCCGGCAGCAGCGACGCGACCTGCTCGGGCAGCTGCTTCCAGGTGAAGTGCACGCAGGCGCTGTCGCGCCGGTACGCGGGGGAGAGCCACAGCTCCTCCGCGGCGACGGTGCGGATCTCGGAGGCGTGCAGCAGCGGCCGGATCCGCTCGCCGAGCTCGCTCACCGCCGCGACCGCTGCGGCCAGGTCCTCGCGGGCCACGAAGTACTCCGACTGGATCTCCTCACCGCTGCTCGGGGTGAACTCGAGCCGGAAATGCGGCAGCCGCTCATGGGAGGGGCCGGGCTCCCCGCTCTGGTCGGTGCAGAAATCAGCGGGCATCCCCGCCAGCGGATGCACCGGCCGACGAGCCCGCCGACCGCCCAGCCACTGCTCCGGCAGCTCCTCGTCCACCCCCACCACCTGCTTCACCCAGGCCTGGTCGATCCGCCGGTCCCAGTGGTGGAAGAGGCTCACGCTGGTCCCGGCCGCGAGCATCGTCAGCAGGTCCTCGCCGGTCACGCGGCCTGCAGGGAAGTCCAGATGGACGGTCTGCCGCATCGAGGCGGCGGGTACCAGGTCCAGGGTCAGGTGGGTGACGATGCCGAGCGCGCCGAGTGCCAGCACCGCCCCGTCGAAGAGCTCGGGATCCTCGGCGCGGGACAGGGCGAGCAGGTCTCCACCGTCCGTGACCAGCTCGATCGCCCGCACCGAGGAGGCCAGCGAACGGCTGGCGTCCCCCGAGCCGTGGGTGCCCGTCGCACTCGCCCCGCCCACCGAGATGTGGGGGAGGGAGCCCATGTTCGCGAGCGCCAGGCCGTGCTCGGCCGCCGCCACGGCCAGCTCCCCGTAGCGCACCCCGGCGGCGACCCGCACGGTGCGCGCTGCGCGGTCGACCTCGAGGTCGGCGGGCAGGTGCGCGAGGGTGACGAGGTCCGCGTCGCTTGCGGCGATCTCGGAGAACGAGTGCCGGGTGCCGAGCGCCCGGATCCGCCGGCTGCGGCCCACCAGGGTGCGCAGCTCCGCGACGGAGGCCGGGGCGTGCAGCGGCCCGGGCCCGTAGTCCACGGTCCCGGACCAGCTGCGACCGGGGCGGGTGTGCGCGGAATCGGGGGCGTGCGCGGAAGGGGTCCCAGCGGGCATCATTGCTCCAGCTCTTCGAGGGTGGTCACGTCATCCTGCCGAAATGTGCCGGCCAGCGGGGCAAAGTAGGGCGATAGATCGCGCTATCGCCCCACTTTGTCCCGCTGGCCGGGCTTCTCCCGCGGGCGGGACGAGGTGGGGCTCAGAAGCCCTGGCCGAGGCGGTAGAACACCTGGTTGGTGCGCAGCTCCTGGGCGAAGGAGCGCACCGTGGTGTTCTCGTCGATGACCGCGAGCTCGAGATCGCCGATGGTCGCGAGGTCCTCCCAGACCTCGAGGCCCACGGCGGTGGTCATCACCGTGTGGTGGGCGGCGCCGGCGGTCAGCCAGCACTCGGCAGACGTCGCGAAGTCGGGGGCGGGCTCCCAGACGGCGCAGGCCACGGGCAGCTTCGGCAGCTCCTGCGCGGGCTCGACCACCTTCACCACGTTGGCGACCAGGCGGAACCGCTCGCGCATGTCGCTCAGCGCCACCACCACGGCGGGGCCGGCGTCGGCCGTGAACTTCAGGCGCACCGGGTCCTCGCGGTTGCCGATGCCCAGCGGGTGGATCTCGAGCGACGGCTTCGCGGTGGTCAGCGAGGGGGAGACCTCGAGCATGTGGGCGCCGAGGATCTGCTCGCGGCCGGGGGTGAGCTCGTAGGTGTAGTCCTCCATCAGGGAAGCGCCGCCGGGCAGGCCGTGGCCCATCACCGCGGCGACCCGCACCAGGATCGCGGTCTTCCAGTCGCCCTCGGCGCCGAAGCCGTAGCCGTCGGCCATCAGGCGCTGCACCGCGAGGCCCGGCAGCTGGCGCAACCCGCCGAGGTCCTCGAAGTTCGTGGTGAAAGCGCCGAAGCCGCCCTCGTCGAGGAAGGTGCGCAGGCCGATCTCCTGGCGGGCGCCGTAGCGCAGCGACTCGTGGCGCTCCCCGCCCTGCTTCAGCTCGGGGACGACCTCGTACAGCTCCTCGTACTCGGCGACCAGGGCGTCGATCGCGCTGTCCTCGACCGCATCGACCACGGCGACCAGGTCGTTCACGCCCCAGGTGTTCACGGAGACGCCGAGCCGCAGCTCGGCCTCGGTCTTGTCGCCCTCGGTGACGGCGACGTTGCGCATGTTGTCGCCGAAGCGGGCGAGCTTCAGCGAATGCATCTCGGCCCAGCCGGTCGCGGCGCGGGCCCAGCGGCCCACCTTCTCCTGCACGCCCTCGTCGCTCGCATGGCCCACGACGGTCTTGCGGTTCACGCCGAGTCGGGTGGCGATGTATCCGAACTCGCGGTCGCCGTGGGCGGCCTGGTTCAGGTTCATGAAGTCCATATCGATGCTCGCCCACGGCAGCTCGACGTTCGCCTGCGTGTGCAGGTGCAGCAGCGGGGTGCGCAGGGCGTCGAGGCCCTGGATCCACATCTTCGCCGGGGAGAAGGTGTGCATCCACGCGATCACGCCCACGCAGGCCGGATCGGCGTTCGCGGCCAGGGCCATCTCGCGGATCGCGTCACGATCGGTGAGCACCGGCTTCCAGACGATCTTCACCGGGATCGAGGAGCCGGCGTCGAGGGTCTCGGCGATCACGCGGGACTGCTCGGCGACCTGGTCGAGGGTCTCGGGGCCGTACAGGCCCTGGCTGCCGGTCAGGAACCAGATCTCGCGGGCTTCAAAGGGGTTCTGCATGGTGGTGTCCTCGTCGTTCAGGGGAATAGGGGGGCGGAGCCGGCGTCAGCGCTGGCCGTAGACGTTCTGGTAGCGGTCGTAGAGCGAGTCGATCAGGCGCGGCTCGATGGGCAGCGGCTCGCCGAGCTGGCGCGAGATGTGCACCGTGCGGGCGACCTCCTCGACCATCACGGCGGCCTTCACCGCGGCGCGGGCGTCCTTGCCGATCGTGAACGGGCCGTGGTTCTGCATCAGCACGGCGGGGCTGCGGTGGCCGGAGAGCGTCTCGACGATGCCGCGGCCGATCGAGTCGTCGCCGATCACGGCGAAGGGGCCGACGGGCACCGGGCCGCCGAACTCGTCGCCCATCATCGTCAGAACGCAGGGGATCTCCTCGCCGCGGGCGGCCCAGGCGGTGGCGTAGGTCGAATGGGTGTGCACCACCCCGCCCACCTCGGGCATATGCGAGTACACGTAGGCGTGGGCGGCGGTGTCCGAGGAAGGGGTCAGCGTGTCCGGTGTGCCGTCGTCGATCTTCACGCCGTCCAGGGTGCACACCACCATCGTCTCCGCGGTGAGCTCGTCATAGGAGACGCCGGAGGGCTTGATGACCATCAGCCCCGGGACCTCGGGCGCGGTGGCGGGGACCCGTTCGGAGACGTTCCCGGCCGTCCACACCACCAGCCCGTTGCGGGGCAGCTCGGCGTGGAGGGCGGCGACCCGCTCGCGGGTGGCGGCCACCGCCTCCTGGGTATCGACGGGGAGGGTGGCGAGGGCGAGAGTCATCAGGGCTCCTGGGAGGTCGTGGGGAAGAGTGAAGAGGCGAGCCCAGCCGGGTCAGCGAGGCCAGCCGGGTCAGCTGGGTCAGCCGGGTCAGCGAGGCCAGCCGGGTCAGCTGGGTCAGCTGGGTCAGCCGGGTCAGCTGAGCAGGTCGCCGGCGAGCCGTTCGACCGGGAGCCCGGTGCGATAGCTGGCCAGCCACTGGGCGTGCCCGGCCATCCCGGCCTCGTCGGGCTCGAGGGTGCTGAGCTGCTGGGAGGCGAAGATCTCGGTGCCCAGGAAGTCGCCGAGGGAGGCCTGCCCCTGCTCCTGCCCCTGGTCGCGGGCGCGAGCGGTGAAGGCGGCGAGCAGGGCCATGCCCCAGGCGCCGCCCTCGGCCGCGGAGTCGCCGACGGCGACCGGGGTGGCGAGCGCGTCGGCCAGCACCTGCTGGGCGACGCCTGCGGTGGCGAAGATGCCACCGTGGGCGTACATCACGTCCAGCTGCACGCCTTCGTCCTTCAGCAGGGCCTCCATGCCCACGGCGAGCGCCCCGAAGGCGCCGTAGAGCTGGGAGCGCATGAAGTTCTCGAGCGTGAAGCGGGCCTCCTGCTCGCGCACCAGCAGGGGACGGCCGGAAGGGACGCCGGTCTGGTGCTCGCCGGAGACGTAGTTGTAGCTCAGCACGCCGCCGGCGTCGGCATCACCGTCGGCGCCCGCGCCGAACAGGGTGCTGTAGAGCTCCTCGGGGCCGACGGGGT
Source organism: Brachybacterium sp. (assembly GCF_052095815.1). Lineage (NCBI taxonomy): Bacteria > Bacillati > Actinomycetota > Actinomycetes > Micrococcales > Dermabacteraceae > Brachybacterium > Brachybacterium sp. The sequence goes on from NZ_JBQDLF010000030.1 coordinate 8,140, forward strand.
GGCCCAGCAGCTCGGCGAAGCGGCCGAACAGTCCCAGCCACGCATCGAGGTCGGTGGTGCAGTTGTTGGTGTGGATCATCGCCACCGGGTCACCGGCCGGCGTGGTGACCATGTCGATCTCCTCGCGCGGGCCGGAGAGCTGCTCCTCGAGGACCACCATCGCGAAGGCGCTGGTGCCGGCGGAGACGTTGCCGGTGCGGGGCGCGATGGCGTGGGTGGCCACCATTCCGGTGCCGGCATCACCCTCCGGCGGGGCGGTCACGGCGCCGGGCTGCAGGGCGCCGCTGGGGTCCAGCAGCGCCGCGCCCTCGGCGGTGAGCGTTCCGGCATCCTGCCCGGCGACCAGCACCTCGGGGAGCACCTCGGGGAGGGCCCAGGGGAGGCCCTTCACGCCGTCGAGGGCGGAGAAGCGTTCGAGCTGCGCGGTGTCGAAGGCGTCCCCGGCCGCGGAGATGGGGAACATGCCGCTGGCGTCCCCGATCCCGAGCACCTTGCGGCCGGTGAGCTGCCAGTGGACGTAGCCGGCCAGGGTGGTGAGGAAGCCAAGGCGCTCCACGTGCTCTTCACCGCCGCGGATCGCATGGAGCAGATGAGCGATGCTCCAGCGCAGCGGGATGTTCAGCCCCAGGGCGTCGCTGAGCTCGCCGGCGGCCTCGGTGGTGAAGGTGTTGCGCCAGGTGCGGAACGGGGCGAGCTGGTTCCCCGCGGCGTCGAAGGGGAGGTAGCCGTGCATCATCGCGGAGATGCCCAGGCTCGCCAGCTGCGTGAGCTCGACGCCGTGGCGCTCGCGCACGTCGCGCACCAGATCGGCGTAGCAGTCCTGGATGCCGGTCCATGCGCTGTCCAGGGAGTAGGTCCAGGTCTCGTCCTCGAGCTGGTTCTCCCAGGCGTGGGAGCCGGTGGCGAGCACCGTGCCGGCGTCGTCGATGAGGGCGGCCTTGATGCGGGTGGATCCGAGCTCGAGGCCCAGGTGGGCGCGGCCAGTGGAGATCAGGGTGGCCGCCTCGGCATGGTCGGCGGTGGTCGCGGCAGCGTGCGTCATGGCCCCACTGAACCACTCGGCCCCCGTGATGTCAACGTTCACATTCTGGGATCTGCGACAGGATGCCATCGGACGGTCCCCGCGACGGGTGGAGCGCACCCGCTGCGGCGATGTCCCTGCTCATCTGCGGCAATGCTCGGTACGTGCGCTCGGGACGGGTGGAGCGCCGCACCACGAGTCGCGGCGCCAGGGCGTCCGGCCGACGTCGAAGGTCGGTCGGCGCTCGACGCGGTACGTGCCGCGGACTCTGCCGCGGCGGAGCACGGCATCCTCGGCACGGGGCGCGACACGGCGAGGGCACGGCTTCCGACGGGCGCGGCGTCGAAGCCGCCCCTCGTGGCCCCGCGTCTCCGCGTCCTGCGGGACACCGAGTAAAGACTCCGTAATGGTGTGACGGAACTCGCTCGTCTGGTGCCTGGGTAAAGCAGAATCGCCACACACAGCATGCGCAACCTGCGTTCGGTGCCTCGACGAGGAGGAACATGACCACTGACGTCCCGTCCACTGCGGCGAGGCCGACTGCGACGACGAGACGCCACCGGCTGGAGACGCTCCGGTATGTCATCAGCCGTGTCCTGCGGGCTCTGTTCACGATATTCGTGGTCGCGACCGGCACCTTTTTCCTGGTCCGACTGTTGCCCAGCAGTCCGGTCGACGTGTACATCAACGAACAGATCAGTGTCTACGGCATGAGCTACGAGCAGGCGGCGGCTCAGGCGGCCACCCTCTTCTCCTTCGATCCCAATGCGTCGCTGATCGAGCAGTACTTCAGCTACATGCTCGGCCTGCTCCAAGGCGACTTCGGCCAGTCGATCACCGCGCCGGGCACCTCGGTGATGACCATGATCGGCCAGTACCTGCCGTGGACGCTGTTCAGCGTCGGCATCGCGCTGATCCTGAGCTTCGCGCTCGGTGTATGCCTCGGAATGATGATGGCCTACCGGCGCGGCTCCTGGGTGGACCATCTGGGCACCGCCTTCGGCTCCGTCACCCAGTCGATTCCGTCCTTCCTCATGGCGATCATGATCATCGTCGTCTTCGGCGTCCGGCTGGGGTGGCTGCCTCTGGCGGCGATGCGCGGTGCCTACACCCCCGGGGTCGAGATCGGATTCAACGTCACCTTCATCGGCGACGCTCTCTTCCACGCCGCGCTCCCGATCATCTGTTACGTGCTCACCTCGCTCGGGGGCTGGATGCTCGTCATGAAGTCCTCGACGGTCCAGGTGCTCGGCGACGACTACGTGCAGGTGGCTCGGGCCCGAGGTCTCAGCGACTCCCGGATCCAGTTCCAGTACGTCGGCCGCAACGCGATGCTCCCGCTGTTCACCGCGTTCATGTTGTCGATCGGCTTCCTGGTGGGCGGATCCATTCTCGTCGAGACGATCACGCGGTACCCGGGCGTCGGCATCCTGCTGTACGACAGCATCTCCTCGCGCGACTACACGACGATCCAGGGCGTGCTGCTGCTGACCACGATCGCTGTGGTGATCGCCAACCTGCTGGCCGACTTCCTGTACTCCACGATCGACCCACGCGTGCGCCTGACCGGGAAGGACAGCTGAGACATGACCGTCGTTCCCCCCAGCGAGACCATCACTCCCGACCCCGACCCCGGCCCCGACCCCGAGGAGGTCGACTCCGGCGCGAGCGAGCAGGACGACGCACGCCCCGATCGCCCGAACGGCTTCGTGGTGTTCTGGCGCGGCATGCGCCGCTCCAAGACCGGTTTCATCGGCTTCCTCGTCTTCATCGCGATCGTGCTCGTCTGCCTGTTCGGGCCGTTCTTCACTCCACCGAACCTGGCCGACGTCCCGAACCGGCTCCAGGGTCCGAGCTCGGCACACCCGCTCGGCACGGACAACATGGGCCGAGACGTGCTGATCGATGTCATCAACGGTGGACGCTCCGTCCTCCTCGTCGGATTCCTGGCCGCGCTCATCTCGACCGGGATCGCCGTGTTCTTCGGTGCGCTGGCAGGGTATGCGGGCGGCAAGGTGGACGCGGTGATCGTGACGGTGACAGACATCGTCCTGACCGTTCCGTCGATCATCCTCCTGGCCGTCATCGCCTCTTTCTACTCGGTGGGTTCGGACTGGGGCCTCGCACTGCTGATCGGCGTGCTGGGCTGGCCCGGTCTGCTCAGAGCCGTCCGCTCCCAGGCGTTCTCGCTCAAGGAGCGCGAGTTCATCGAGGCGGCGAGGCTCCTCGACTTGGGCACGACGCGGGTCGTCATCCGGGAGATCGTTCCGAACATGTCCAGCTACATCCTCATGAACTTCGTGCTCGGAGCCATCAATGCGATCTACGCGCTGGTCGGCCTCTACCTGCTCGGACTCGCCCCGCTGACCGGCAACAACTGGGGCGTGACCTTGCATTGGGCCCAGAAGGCCGGCGCCCAGTTCAGTGCCGACTCCGTGTGGTGGGTGATGGGCCCGGTGCTCGCGATCTCTCTGCTGCAGCTGGCGCTGGTGACCATGTCCCGCTCCTTCGAGGAGATCCTCAACCCGCGCTTGCGGCACAACTGATCGAACGGAGCTGACCGCCTTGGCCGATGAGAAGCGTGCCGACGAACCGCTGCTGAGAGTCCGCGATCTGAGCGTCGAGTACCACGGCGCCGGGGGAGGGGAGGTGACCCGTGCGGTGAAGAGCGTCTCCCTCGATGTCCACCCTGGCGAATCGATCGCCCTGATCGGGGAGAGCGGATGCGGCAAGACCACCCTCGCACTCGCTCTGCTTCGGCTGTTGCCCAAGCTCGGCAGCATCCCGGAAGGCACCGTCGAGTACCGCGCCCGCGACGGCCGGGTGATCGACCTGCTGGACCTGTCGCCCCGAAAGATGCGCCAGTTCCGCTGGTCAGAGGTGGCGATGGTGTTCCAGGGAGCGATGAACTCCTTCAACCCCGTGTTGAAGATCTGGGACCAGTTCGTGGACACCTACCGCGCGCATCGTCCGCGGGCGTCCAAGAAGGAGATCCGTGAACGCGCCGAGTGGGTGCTCTCCGAGGTCGAGCTCGACCCCGCCCGGGTGCTCAAGGCGTATCCCCACGAACTGTCGGGCGGCATGCGTCAGCGCGTGCTGATCGCGATGGCGCTGCTGCTCGAGCCGCAGCTCCTTCTCCTTGACGAGCCGACCACCGCACTCGACATCCTGACGCAGCGGCGGATCATGGATCTCATCCACGACCTGCACAGCCGTCTGGACTTCGCGATGATCTTCGTCTCGCACGACCTGGCCGTCGCCGCCGAGCTCGCCAGCCGCGTCGCGACCATGTACGACGGCGAGATGGTCGAGCTGGGAGATGTCCGGGACATCTTCTACCGCCCCCAGCACCCGTACACCCAGAAGCTGATCGGATCCGTCCCCACGGTCACGGGGTCCCGCGACACTACGCAGGAGGCGAACCACGATGTCTGAAGATTCCACCGAGGCCCGGTCGCACGAGACCGATGACAGCCGGCCGGGTGATTCCGGCAGGCCCCCGCTGCTCGAGTTCCGCGACGTCGACCAGATCTTCCACACCGGCAAGGAGGACGTGCACGCGGTCAAGAGCGCGAGCCTCTCGGTCGGCGCCGGAGAGGTGCTGTGCCTGGTCGGGCAGTCGGGATCCGGCAAGAGCACCCTCGCCAAGATCGGCGCGGGCCTGCGCAGACCCACCTCGGGGGAGGTCCTCTTCGAGGGCAGGGACATCTATGCGCGCGAGAACAGGAAGAACTGGAAGAGCTTCCGACGGGGCGTCCAGTACATCCATCAGGACCCCTACGCCTCGCTCAACCCGATCCAGACCGTCTTCTCGATCCTGTCGGCGCCGTTGCTCAGGCACAGGCTCGTGCGTGGCCGGAACGAGGCCGAGACCAGGATCGCCGAGCTGCTGCGCCAGGTCGGCCTCACCCCGCCCGGGACCTACATGGACAAGTTCCCGCACCAGATGTCCGGCGGTCAGCGACAGCGCGTCGCCGTCGCGCGCGCCCTGACGCTGAACCCGAAGCTGATCCTCGCGGACGAGTCCACGTCGATGCTCGATGTCTCCATCCGGATGGAGCTGCTGAAGATGCTCACGCAGCTGCGCACCGAGCTCGGCGTCGGCTTCCTCTTCATCACGCATGACCTGGCGATGGCCAAGTTCTTCGGAGAGGAGGGCAGGATCGCGGTCATGCGTGAGGGGGAGATCGTCGAGTTCGGTCCCACTCTCGAGGTGATCGCCGACCCGCAGCACGAGTACACACAAGCACTGCTCGAGGCCGTTCCGGAAGCCGATCCGGATTTCGCCCGACGGAAGCGCGCCATCCGGCTCGGGCTCAAGGAGGAGGTCGCTTGACCCCGCTGCTGGAGATGGGCAGAGCAGGATTAAGCCTGCTCACGTTCCTGTTCGTCATGGCGCTGCTGGTGCTGCTGTTCGGCCGTCCGGTCGTCGGCACCGCCCCTTTCGTCATGACTGTCCTGGTGCTCGTGGTGTCCGGCACCATCGGCGCCGTCCTGATGTTGGCGATGCGGCGCGCCGTGCGCTCGCGGAGGATCCCAGTCGACCCGAATGAAGGAGAGCACCATGCATGACGACCACTCGACCGCTGAGAACGACCGCACTCAGGAGACCCGTGCGGCCATCGACAAGAGCTCCCCGCTGAGCAGACGCATGTTCGGGCTCCTCGGGCTGGGGGCCGCCGGCACCACCCTCGTGGCCTGCCAGGCGGACACCGCCGGGGAAGGGACCGGGGAGCCCGGGGTGAACAATTCCGAAGGCAGGTTCCACGTCGCCTATCCGTACCAGGTGCCCCCGACCGGGCACTACAACTTCGCGCCGGGCGTGATCGGCTTCGTGAACCTCGGCGGCGGCGTGTACGAGTACCTCAACCGGGCCCCGGGCGGGCTCTGGGACTGGGCGGCCGAGGAATGGCTCTACCTGCTCGCCGACAGCTTCGAGTTCGACGAGCAGACCTTCGTCTACAACCTCAAGGAGGGACTGACCTGGTCCGACGGCACCAGCATCACCGCCGAGGACGTCGAGATCACGTTCTGGCTGCGCTGGCTCATGAACCAGCAGGAGTGGCCGATGATCTCCGGTCTCAGCACCACCGGTGATCTCCAGGTCACCTTCGAGCTGGAGGACCCGTCGACGGTGTTCGAGTACTACGTCATGAAGGCGATGATCCTGCCCGCCGCCGTCTACGGCGAGTTCGGGCAGCGGGCGAAGGAGATCTACGAGGGCGGCGGTGCGTCCGACGACGACGAGGCGAACGATCTGCGCGACGAGGTGCAGGCGTGGCGTCCCGATGACCTCGAGACCCAGGTCCTGTCGTCCGGCCCGTTCATGTGGGACTTCGACCAGATCTCGGACGCGTCGATCACGCTCGTGAAGAACGAGAACGGGGTCCTCGCCGACCAGGTGGCCTTCGACACCTTCGTCATCTACAACGGCGAGACCGATGACATCACACCGCTCGTGCTCGACGGCACGCTCGACTATGCGACCCATGGGTTCCCTGTCTCCACCCAGAAGGAATGGGAGGCCGCCGGTACGGGCACGAAGGTCTCCGGCGTCTACGCGGGGCTCGCGCTGCTGGTCTCGCAGGGTCGTCACGAGGAGTTCCAGGACCCGCGGTTCCGCCAGGCGCTCGCGTGCATGATCGATTCGAAGTCCGCCGGGACGATCTCGCTGGACGAGTCGGCCGAGGTGCCGGACTACTCAGGGCTGCCCCAGCTGCTCTCCGAGCAGTGGCTCACCGAGGAGACCCGTGCCGAGCTCGATCCCTACGAGTTCGATCTCGAGCGTGCGGCGTCGCTGCTCGAGGAGGCCGGATGGACGAACAACGACGGGACCTGGGTGACCCCCTCGGGCGAGACGGCGCGCTACTCCATCACCTTCCCGTCCGACTATGCGGACTACCCGCCGAGCTGCCAGTTCATCGCAGAGACGATGACCGAGTTCGGCATCCAGGTCGACCTGGACGGCATCGAGAGCCCGAACATCGCCGAGCGGATGAATGCCGGCAACTACGATCTGTTGGCCTACAGCTGGGGCGGCGGCAACCCGCATCCGCACTTCGCGTACTCGTCGGCGTTCATCACCGAGAACTATCCCATCGCCCAGAACCAGGGCGGGCGAGGCATGGACTACGACCTGGTGCGCGATATCGACGGCATGGGCGAGGTGAACATCCAGGAGCTGGTCACTGAGTCCGGCGAGGGCGTGGATGAGGAGCGGCAGCGGGGGCTCATCAACCAGCTGGCGCTCATCTTCAACCAGGAGCTGCCCAAGGTCCTGTGCTGGGAGCGGTTCGGTAACAACCCTGCCCAGGCAGGGCCGCGAGTGCTGGAGTTCCCCGCTGATGACGACCCGATCTGGATGAGCAATTCGTACTCGGACAACCCGGTGGTGATGGCGCTGCTGAGGGGGGACATCGTTCCGTCCTGATTCGTGTCCCGACGTCCCCGGGGAGGCCGCTCTCCGGGGACGCGGAACCGGTCGGCTGCGCCACGGGCTGCTCATGCGAAGAGCGGATGGCCGCTGAGGCGCATTCCGCCCTGCGGTGCATTGGCCTCCTTGGGGTGCTCGGCGGCTGCCACCGGGTCCGTGCTCGACCTGTCGCGGCGAGTGCCGGCGGCAATGCTCAGTGCGTGCGCTCGGGACGGGTGGAACGCCGCACCACGAGTCGCGGGGCCAGGGCGTCCGGCGCGCCCGCCGAGGAGCCGTCCCCGTCGAGCAGGCCCACCAGATGGCCCAGCGCGATCCGGCCCACCTCGGCGAAGGGCTGGGCGACGGTGGTCAGCGAGGGGATCAGGAACTCGGCACCCAGGGTGTTGTCGAAGCCGACCACGGCGACGTCCTCGGGGATCCGCAGACCGTGCTCCTGCAGAGCGTGCAGGACCCCGATCGCGATCATGTCGTTCGCGGCGAAGATCGCCTCCGGCGGCCTCGAGCGGATCAGCGCCTCGGTGAGCTCGTAACCCGCCCGCGGAGTCCAGTCCCCCGGCCCCACGACCTCCCCGTCGAGCCCGAGCTCCTCGAGCGCGGCGGTGAAGCCGTTGCGCCGTGCCCGGGCGTCGAACCAGTCCGTCGGCCCTGCGATGTGGGCGATCGAGCGCACGCCGGTGCGCTGCAGGTGCTCGACCACCTCGTGCGCCCCGCGACCCTGGTCGATGCCGACCACCTGCACCCCGGCCTCGTGCGGCGGCTGGGCGGAGACCGCGACCACAGGGGTGGAGCGCGCCACCGCGGAGACTGCCGGGCTCATCCCCTCATGGGCGGCGATCACCAGGATCCCCTCGACCCCGGAGCCCAGGAGCTCGGCGCCGACCTGGGGGGCGTCGTGCGGATCGTGCGGCAGGGAGGTCAGCACCACCGAGTAGCCGGCCTCGCGGGCAGCGGTCTCGATGGCGGTGGTGGTCTCGGCCGGACCGAACAGCGAGAGGTCGTCGGTGAGCACGCCGATCAGCGAGGAGCGCGCGGTCTTCAGGGCACGCGCCGCCCGGTTCCGGGTGTAGCCGAGCTCGGAGATCGCGGTGAGCACGCGAGCGCGGGTGTCGGGCCGGACGATGTCCGGTTCGTTGAGCACTCGGGACACGGTCTGGTACGAGACGCCTGCACGGGTGGCGACATCACCCATCGAGGGGCGGCGCGAGGTGGAGCTCATGGCTGTCGCCTCCTGTCGAGGTGGAGCGGCGGTCGTGGGGCGGAGTCAGCTCGCTGCCGAGAGACGCAGATCAGGAACGGATTCTCGAAAAGATTCGGGCCCGTTGCTGAGTTGTGACCCGCCCTGTCCCCGCGTCTGTTGACATCTGTGTCGATGTGAACGTTAGCATTCGGGCGGTCCCTGCCGTCACCGGTGGTGCCGCGCCACCGTCGGCGCGCGGGCCGCACGACGGACCCGCCCGGGTCCAACAGTTCCGCCGACGCCCCGTCGGCGCCGTGACCGGCACCGATGCCGGCGGCGTCCCCTGGGGCCCCGGCAGGACTTCACTGCTGCAGGCAGCAGATGGCGATTTCGACGAGGAGAAGCCCCATGCACAACCGCAGAACCTTCATGCTGGGAGCGACGGCCACCGCGGCCGCGCTCGGACTGGCCGCCTGTGGCGGCGAGGGCGCCGGCTCCGGCGGCCCCGACCCCGATGCCGAGCCGAGCGAGCAGACCGTCGGCGTGGCGATGCCGACCCAGACCTACGAGCGCTGGGTCGCGGACGGCAACAACATCAAGGCGGGCCTCGAGGAGAAGGGGTTCACCGTCGACATGCAGTACGCCGACGATGACATCCCCACCCAGCAGCAGCAGATCGATCAGATGGTCAACTCGGGCGTGGACGCCCTGCTGATCGCCTCGATCGACGGCGCCTCCCTCTCGGCGCAGCTCGAAGCCGCCGCCGCGGCAGGGATCCCCGTCATCGCCTACGACCGTCTGCTCACCGACAGCGAGAACGTCGACTTCTACGTCACCTTCGACAACTACAAGGTGGGCGTGAACCAGGCCAACGCGCTGCTGTTCGGCCTGGGCCTGCTGGATGAGAGCTTCGAGCCGGCGGGCGACGCCCCCGAGGGCCCGCTGAACATCGAGCTGTTCGCCGGCTCGCTCGACGACAACAACGCCCACCTCTTCTGGGAGGGCGCGATCGACACCCTGCAGCCCTTCATGGACGACGGCACGCTCGAGGTGCTCTCGGGGCAGGTGGACATCGAGCAGGCCGCCACCCAGCGCTGGGAGCAGGAGACGGCGCAGAAGCGCATGGAGACCCTGCTGACCACGCACTACGGCAGCGGCGAGGAGCTCGCCGGAGTGCTGGCCCCCGCCGATCCGCTGTCCCGCGGCATCATCAACGCGCTGCAGAACTCGGGCCTCGGCCCCACCATCGAGGAGGGCCTGCCGGTGGTCACCGGGCAGGACGCCGAGATCGCCTCGATCAAGCTGATCGCCGACGGCGTGCAGTCCTCGACGATCTTCAAGGACACCCGCGACCTCGCCGATCAGGCGATCGTCGCCGCAGAATCCATTCTGAACGGCGAGGAGCCGGAGGCCAACGACACCGAGACCTACGACAACGGCGTGAAGGTCGTGCCGTCGTACCTGCTCGAGGTGCAGATGGTGCTGGAGAACAACTACGAGGAGATCATGGTCGACTCGGGCTACTACACGCCGGAGCAGGTCGAGTCCGGCCAGCTCTGAGGGCTAGCGCCTCTGCAGAACACCCGGTGGGGTCCCGGCGCGCATCGCCGGGACCCCCTGCCCGAAGGAGGGCTCCTTGACCGAGAACATCCTCGAGATGCGGTCCATCACCAAGAGATACCCCGGTGTCGTCGCCCTCAGGGACGTGTCCCTGACGGTCGGCGCAGGCGAGATCCATGCGATCTGCGGCGAGAACGGGGCTGGCAAGTCCACCCTGATGAAGGTGCTCTCCGGCGTCGAGCCGGCCGGCACCTATGACGGGCAGATCCACTACCGCGGCCGCCCCGTCACGTTCGCCGACGTCAACGACTCCGAGGCCGAGGGCATCGTGATCATCCACCAGGAGCTCGCCCTGGTGCCCCACCTGTCGATCGCCGAGAACATCTTCCTCGGCAACGAGCAGGCCCGGGCCGGGGTGATCAGCTGGCATGAGACCAATGCCCGCGCCGCCGAGCTGCTCGAGCGCGTGGGCCTGCGGGAGAAGCCGGTCACACCCGTCGGCCAGCTGGGTGTGGGCAAGCAGCAGCTGGTCGAGATCGCGAAGGCGCTCACCAAGAACGTGAACCTGCTGATCCTGGACGAGCCCACTGCGGCGCTGAACGACGATGACTCCGAGCATCTGCTCGGCCTCATCCGCGGCCTGCGCGATGAGGGCGTCACCAGCATCATCATCTCCCACAAGCTCGGGGAGATCGCGGCCGTCGCCGACGCCACGACCGTGATCCGCGACGGCTCGACCATCGAGACCATCGATATGCGCGTGCCCGCGGAGCAGAAGCACACCCTCGTCCCCCGCATCATCAAGGGGATGGTGGGGCGGGACATCGAGAACCTCTACCCGGAGCGCCATGCCGAGATCGGCGAGGAGATCTTCCGCGTCGAGGACTGGCACGTCGGCCATCCCACACAGGCGGGGCGCACGGTCGTGGACGGTGCGGCGCTGAACGTCCGCGCCGGCGAGGTGGTCGGGATCGCGGGCCTGATGGGCGCCGGGCGCACCGAGCTCGCGATGAGCCTGTTCGGCCGCTCCTACGGGCGCGACATCTCCGGCACCGCCTTCATGCACGGCCGCCCGGTGCGGCTGCGCACCGTCTCCCAGGCGATCAAGGCGGGCATCGCCTACGTCTCCGAGGATCGCAAGCAGTACGGGCTGAACCTGATCCAGGACATCCGCACCAACGTCACCGCGGCGTCGCTGGAGAAGGTCACCCACGGCGGATGGATCAACGGGAATGAGGAGATCGCGGTGGCGGAGCGCTACCGCTCCTCGCTCAACATCAAGACGCCGACGGTGATGGCGCAGGTCGGGAAGCTCTCCGGCGGCAACCAGCAGAAGGTGGTGCTCAGCAGATGGCTGTACACCGAGCCGGATCTGCTGATCCTGGACGAGCCCACTCGTGGCGTCGACGTCGGCGCGAAGTTCGAGATCTACTCGATCATCAACGAGCTCGCCGAGGCGGGCAAGGCGATCATCGTCATCTCGTCGGAGCTGCCCGAGGTCATGGGCCTGTCCGACCGCATCTACACACTGTCCTCGGGCCGCATCACCGGTGAGGTCGCCGCCCGGGACGCCACGCAGGAGCACCTCATGGAGCTCATGACCATGGAGAGGGAGTGAGCGCGCCTCATGGCGGGAACTTCTGACATCAAGGAGCTGCTGACGCGGAACATGCGTTCCAGCGGCATCTACATCGCGTTCGTGTTCATCATCCTGCTGTTCACGTTCCTCACCGGGGGCCAGCTGCTGAGCCCCGGCAACCTCACCAACCTGGTGCTGCAGTACTCCTACATCCTGATCCTCGCGATCGGCATGGTGCTGATCATCGTGGCCGGGCACATCGACCTCTCGGTGGGCTCGGTGGTCGCGCTCACCGGTGCCGTCGCCGCCGTCGTGATCATCGGCAACGGGATGCCCTGGTGGGTCGGCGTGCTCGCTGCGCTCGGCACCGGTGCGCTGGTGGGGCTGTGGCAGGGCTTCTGGGTCGCCTACGTGGGCATCCCCGCCTTCATCGTCACCCTCGCGGGCATGCTCATCTTCCGCGGCCTGACCATGCAGGTGCTGAACAACGTCTCGCTCTCCCCGTTCCCGGCGGAGTACCAGTACATCTCCGGTGGATTCCTCAACGGCCTCCTCGGGGGCAACGGCTACGACGCCTTCACGCTGTTCCTCGCCGCTGGCCTGGTGGTCGTGTTCGCGATCCAGCAGTACCGCGGGCGACTGGCGAAGCTGAAGTACAAGCAGCAGGTCGAGGCGCAGTTCCTGTTCTGGCTGAAGAACGCCGCCGTGGCCGCGGTCGTAATGGCCTTCGCCTGGCAGCTCGCGCACTCGCGCGGTCTCCCGGTGGTGCTGATCCTGCTGGCCGCCCTGGTGATGATCTACGGCTTCATCAGCCAGCGCACCATCTTCGGCCGGCACATCTACGCGATGGGCGGCAACCTCCAGGCCGCGCAGCTCTCCGGCGTGAAGACCCGGCGCGTCAACATGCTCCTGTTCGTGAACATGGGCCTGCTCTCCGCAGTCGCCGGCATCGTCTACTCGGCGCGCTCCAACAGCGCCCAGCCGGGTGCCGGCAACATGTTCGAGCTCGACGCGATCGCCGCCGCCTTCATCGGCGGTGCGGCGGTGACCGGCGGCGTGGGCAAGGTCCACGGCGCGATCATCGGCGGCCTGATCATGGCCGTGATGTCCAACGGCATGTCGATCATGGGCATCGACCAGTCCACCCAGTCCGTGGTCCGCGGCGTGGTGCTGCTGATCGCCGTGGCCTTCGACGTCTGGAACAAGAAGCGGTCCCAGAGCGGAGCCTGAGCCCCGCCCTGCCGCACGGCGTCCCGGACCCTCCAGCGCGGGCCCGGGGCGCCGTCGTGCGTTGCGCCGGCTGCGAAAGAAGCTGGGCTGACCTTCGGTGATGCTGACTCAGGCGATTGATCGAGGGATCTGCATGAAACTTCAGCAGGGTGTTGACGCTCACATTGCAACGATGTAAATTCACCTCAGGCATTCCCGGACCGCCGGGCTCGGCGCCATGGGAGGTGCCGACTGCGGTGATCGAGCCCTACCACGAAGAGGTGGACTGAATGATGCATGGTTCTTCGCGCGCCGTGAGCCGACGCTCCCTCATGCAGGGCGCCGGAGCGCTCGGAGCAATGGGTGCGGCCGGCGCACTCTCCGGATGCGCAGGCGCCTCCGGCCGAGCGCCCGACGACATCGCCTTCTGGCACCTCCTGTCCGGGCCCGACGGCGTGACCATGGGCGAGATGCTCGACAGCTATATGGCCACCGAGGGCGCGGCCGACGTGACGCAGACAGTGCTGGCCTGGGGCGCGCCCTACTACACCAAGCTCGCTATGGCCTCGGCCGGGGGCCGTGCGCCGGACCTCGCCGTGATGCACGCGGCCCGAGTCCCCGGCTACGCGCCCGGCGGCCTGCTCGACGAGTGGGACCTGGACCTACTCGGGGAGTTCGGGGTGCGCAAGGAGGACTTCCCGGAGCTGATCTGGGACAAGATGGTCGTGGACGGGAAGCTCACCGCGATCGCCCTGGATTCCCACCCGTTCGTCATGTACTACAACACCGAGATCGCCGAGGCGGCCGGGGTGCTGGGCGACGACGGGCTGATCCTGCCCACCGACAACCCCGAGGACTTCCGGGCACTGCTGCTCGAGCTCGGCGGCAAGGCCCCCAGCGGCCACGGGCTCTCCTTCGGCTACCTGGGAGACGGCTCGAACCAGTGGCGCATGTTCTCCACCTACTACACGCAGCTCGGCGGCACGATCGAGCTGCCCGTCGGCGGGAAGATGGTGTATCAGGAGGAGCTCGTCATCGAGGCGGCCGAATGGATCCTCTCCCTCATCGACGGGGAGGTCGGCCACACTGGACACGACGGCGGCACTGCCATCTCCGAGTTCGCCACCGGCGGCTCGGGCGCCTTCTACGGCGGCGTGTGGGAGTCAGGCAGCTACAAGAACGAGGGCGTCCCCTTCGATATGACGATGATCCCGGGCGTCTTCGGGGAGCCAGCGGCCTACGCCGATTCGCACTCCTTCGTGCTGCCCCACCAGATGAGCCCGGACCCGGAGCGGCGTCGCAACGTCCACGCCGTCGTCGCAAACATCCTGAAGAACTCGATCGACTGGGCCGCGGCCGGGCACATCCCTGCCTACTCGCCGGTGATCGAGGGCCCGGCCTACGACGATCTGATCCCGCAGTCCCATTACGCCGATGCGGTCGACCACCTCGTCTACGACCCGCCCGCCTGGTTCAGCGGCTCCGGCTCCGACTTCCACACCTACTTCGGCAACGACATGCAGAACGTGTGGGCCCGGCGCGTCGAGCCCCTCCAGGGATGGAACGACTTCGTGGCCCGCATCGACGCGCTGCTGCTCAAGCCCACCCCGATGTGAGCGCGATGCGACCCGCCGATCCCGCCCCCGCAGCCCCCGTGACGCCCCGTCCGCCCGTCGAAGGAGACGTTCGATGACCACCGCCGACGGCCTCACCGCCCCTCCCCGAGGCGCGGCTGCGGCCACCTCCCTCTCCGCCGGACGAGCCCGCCGGCGACGCTCCGACAACCTCCGCGGCTGGCTCTACTGCGCACCCTTCCTCCTCGCCTTCGGGCTGTTCCTCATCTGGCCCACTTTCTATGGGCTGTGGATGAGCTTCACCGGCACCAGCCTCGCGGGGACCAACACCCAGTTCGTGGGCTTGGACAACTGGGTCGAGGCCCTCGGCGATCCGCAGGTATGGACGTCGCTGGTCAACACCGCCTGGTTCACCGTTCTCTCGACGATCCCGCTGGTCCTGGTCGCGATGCTGCTGGCGGTGCTGGTGAACATCGGCCTGCCGGGCCAGTGGTTCTGGCGCCTGTCGTTCTTCATGCCGTTCCTGCTGGCCTCGACCGTGGTCTCCCAGTTCTGGAACTGGATGTACAACCCGCAGCTGGGGCTGATCAACACCTTCCTGGGCTGGTTCAGCATCAGCGGACCGGCATGGCTGCAGGACCCGAACACCGCCATGTTCGCTGTGGTCATCACTACCGTGTGGTGGACCATCGGCTTCAACTTCCTGCTCTACCTCGCCGCCCTGCAGAACATCCCCGATCAGCTCTACGAGGCCGCGTCGCTCGACGGGGCCGGTGGCTGGAGGAAGTTCCTCTCGATCACGCTCCCGCAGCTGGCGCCCACCACCGTGCTGGTGCTCGTGCTGCAGATGCTCGCCTCGCTCAAGGTCTTCGATCAGATCTACCAGATGACCGGCGGCGGTCCCGGCGGGACCACCCGCCCGGTGCTGCTGTACATCTACGAGGTCGGGTTCACCGGATACCGCCTGGGCTACGCCTCGGCGATCTCCTACATCTTCTTCTTCATGATCATCATCGTGTCGATCTCCTACATGGTGATCGGGTCCCGACGGAGTGTGAAGGCATGAGCGCCGCGAACCCCACCACCGCGACCCTGGACCCGGTTGTCCCGCGAGCGGCAGCCCCAGCCCGTACCGACTCGACGAAACGCCGGCGTGGGCCCACGCCCGCTCGCATCGCAGCCTTCGTGATCCTCGCGGTGCTGGCGCTCGCCTGGCTGGTGCCGGTGCTGTGGGCGGTGCTCACCTCTTTCAAGACCGAGGCCGAGGCCGCTGCGATGCCGGTGACGATCGTTCCCGAGGGCGGGTTCACGCTGGCCGCGTACATGAACGTGCTCTCCGAGGGCCTGGTCCCACGATGGGCCTGGAACAGCCTGATCACCTCGGCGGCGGTCACCGTGATCACCGTGGCGATCTCAGCGTTGGCCGGCTACGCGCTTTCGCGGCTGCGGTTCGCAGGTCGAACGATGCTGATCACCCTCATCGTCGCCTCGATCATGATCCCTGGGCAGATCCTCATCGTCCCGCTGTTCCATCTGATGCTCTCGCTGAACCTGGTGGACACGTACTGGGGCATCATCCTGCCGCAGGTGGTCGCCGCACCGATGGTGTTCATCCTCAAGAAGTTCTTCGACCAGATCCCCTTCGAGCTCGAGGAGGCCGCGCTGATGGACGGCGCGAGCCGATTCCGGATCCTTCGGTCCATCGTGCTGCCGCTGTCCAAGCCGATCCTCGGCGCGGTCGCGATCTTCGTGTTCATCGGTGCGTGGAACAACTTCCTGTGGCCCTTCATCGTGGTCAACGATTCGAACCTGATGACGCTTCCCACCGGTCTGCAGACCGTGATCAGCGCCTATGGCATCCAGTACGCGCAGAACATGGCTCAGGCCGTGCTTGCGGCACTGCCTCTGATCGTGGTGTTCATGTTCTTCCAGCGCCAGATCATCAAGGGCATCGCCACCACCGGCATCGCCGGCACCTGACCCCCAGGGGGCGCGGAGCGCCCGTCGGCCCCGCAGCGCTCAGTGCCGCCGGGCCGACGGGCGCTCCGTGCTGGGGCTGGTGATCCTGCCGTTGCGGTGCAGGTGGCCGCGCGCGGTTCCGGTCACACGAGCATTGCATCCGGCCCAGGCCTGGCGTGGGATGGAGGATCGACACCCTGCCGGGATGCATCGGCAGCACGCAGGAAGGCGGGCAATGGCACTGGACCACGCGATCATCATGGGCGGAGGGATCGCCGGTCTGCTCTCCGCGGCCGGCCTCGCCGAGCACGTCGAGCGAGTCACGATCATCGACCGCGACGAGCTGTGCACTGACGGTCCCGAGGCGCTCGCCCCGCGCCGCGGCGTGCCCCAGGGAGGAGTGGTCCACCGCCTGCTCGCCCTCGGCGAGACCACGATGGAGGAGCTGCTGCCCGGCCTGCGCCAGGAGCTGCTCGCCGCAGGCTGCCAGGAGTGGATCCGGGACTCGCAGGAGCACCTGCAGGAACCCGGCACCCTCGCCCTGACCCGGCCGGTGCTCGAGGGCGTGCTCCGCCGCCGCGTGCTCGCCCTGCCGACGGTGACCGTGCGCCAGGGCGCCGTGGCCGGGCTGCTCACCGAGAACGAGGGCCGTCGGGTCACCGGTGTCACCGTGCGCGGTGGGGATGCGGGCGAGCTGCACGGCGACCTCGTGGTCGATGCGGCGGGCCGCAGCAGCCGGGCCGCCGGCTGGGTCGAGGGCCTCGGTGCCGGGCGGCCCCGGGCCCTGTCCACCCGGGTACATGTGGCCTACACCTGCCTGCGCCTGCGCCTGCGCGAGGGTGCCCTGCCCGAGGGGGTCCAGGACCTCGTGGTGCCCGCGAGCGCGGAGCTCCCCCTCACGGTCGAGCTCGAGCCGTGCGGGAACGGCGAGCACATCCTCTCCGTCTTCGGCACCTCCCGGAACCTGCCCCCGACGGACCTGGCGGGTCTGCGCGAGCTGGTCCCCCAGCTGCACGACCAGCGCATCGCCGCGGCGCTCGAGGGTGCGGAGGCCGTGGGTGAGCCCGCCGCCGCGAAGGCCGCGGGCAGCCACCGGCTGCGCTGGGAGGAGGCCCTGGAGGCTCCCGAGGGCCTCGTCCACGTGGGCGATGCGGCGGCGGCCTTCACCCCGCTGTACGCGCAGGGCATGACGATGGCCGCAGTCGGCGCGGCGACCCTCCGGGACGCGGTGCGGGCCGGCGAGCTCGCACCCGGGTTCGCGGCGGAGTACCACCGCGCTCTCGCCTCCCGGCTCGATCCAGCCTGGGACAGTGCGGTGGCCCGGGACGCGGCGATCCCCGGTGCCGAGCTCGACCTCGACACCCCCGTCCCGACGGCGTAGCGGTCGCCGCTCAGCGCTGGTAGCGGAGGATCCGGTAGCGGATCCCACCGGTGGACTCGTGCCAGCCGGTCTCCGGCTCGACGGCATCGAGGGAGAAGCCCGACGGGATCCCCGGCGCGGTCGTATCGCCCTCGACCGCGAGGTCGATCTCGGTGACCACCAGCAGGTCCGCCTCCGGGATCGCCTCGCGGTAGACCGCTCCGCCCCCGATCACCCAGAGCATCGGGCGGGCGCCGGCGGGAGATTCGCTCTCCTCGAGCGCCGCGCGGGCGAGCTGCAGGGCGCCGGGCAGGTCGCGCGCCCGCACCGCGCCCTCCTCGGCGAAGGCATCATCGCGGGTGATGACGATGTTCGTGCGCCCGGGCAGCGGCCGGTACTTCGGAGGGAAGGATCCCCAGGTGCGCCGGCCCATCACCACCGGCGAGCCCTTGGTGGTGCGGGAGAAGTGCTTCAGATCCTCCGGCAGGTGCCAGGGCATCGCGCCGCCGGCACCGATCACGCCGCCCTGGGCCTGCGCCCAGATCAGGCCGATCTGCGGTGCCCCGGCGAGGGGCGTCGCCGTGTCGTCGGCCGCCGTGCTCACACCGCCACCGGTGCCTTGATGCCCTTGTGATGCTGGTAGTCCACCAGCTCGAAGTCCTCGAACTCGTAGTCGAAGATCGACTCGGGGCGGCGGCGGATCCGCAGGGTAGGGGACGGGAACGGCTCACGGGCCAGCTGCCGGGTGACCTGCTCGTGGTGGTTGTCGTAGATGTGGCAGTCGCCGCCGGTCCAGATGAAGTCGCCCACCTCGAGATCCGTCTGCTGGGCGATCATGTGCGTCAGCAGCGCATAGCTGGCGATGTTGAACGGCACCCCGAGGAACATGTCGGCGCTGCGCTGGTACAGCTGGCAGGACAGCTTCCCGTCATGGACCTCGAACTGGAACAGGGCGTGGCATGGCGCGAGCGCCATCTTCGGGATGTCGGCTGGGTTCCAGGCGGAGACGATCAGGCGGCGTGAATCGGGGTTGCTGCGGATCTGCTCGATGACGTCGCTGATCTGGTCGATCACGCCGCCGTCGGGCGTGGGCCAGGAGCGCCACTGCGCGCCGTAGACGGGGCCGAGGTCGCCGTTCTGATCGGCCCATTCGTCCCAGATGCTCACGTCGTGCTCGTGCAGGTACCCCACGTTGGTGTCGCCGCGCAGGAACCACAGCAGCTCGACCACCAGCGAGCGGATGTGCACCCGCTTGGTGGTGATCAGCGGGAAGCCCTGCGAGAGATCGAAGCGGATCTGCTTGCCGAACAGGCTGCGGGTGCCGGTGCCGGTGCGGTCGCTCTTGGCGTTGCCGGTCTCCATGACCTCGCGCAGCAGGTCCTCATAAGGGGTCGGGATGGTCACCGGGAATGCTCCTTCTCGGGGGCGGGGGCGGAAGATGCAGGCTGTGCGGCCGTGGATTCACGCACGACCAGCGAGTACGGGGAGTCCACGATCCGGGGCGAACCGTCGTGCCCCTGGATCCGCTCGATGAGCAGGTCCAGGGCGGTGGTGGCGAGTGCGTGCTTGTCCGGGGAGATCGAGGACAGCGAGGGGTTCGCGAAGGGCGCGTCGGGGGTGTCGTCGTAGCCGATCACGGCGACATCCTCCGGCACTCGCAGGCCCAGGTGCCGAAGCTTCGCGATCGCGCCGATGGCGAGCTCGTCGTTGGCGCAGACGAGGCCGTCGATCTCCGGGTGGCGCTTCAGCAGCTCCTCGGCGCCCTCGAACCCGTCGGGGCGGTGCCAGGCGTCGACGGCCTGCAGCGAGCCCGAGTCGTCGGGCATGCCGTGGGCCGCGAGGGCGGCGAAGAAGCCGTCACGGCGCAGGGAGCCCGAGCTGTGCGGCTGCAGGCCCTGATCGGTGTCGATCACGCCGATGAATCCGAGCCGGCGCCGCCCGGTGTCCAGGAGGTGGGTGGTCGCGGCGCGGGAAGCGCCAACGTTGTCGATCCGCACGTAGTCGCTGCCCTGCGGGATCTGCTCGGGGAGGTGCTCGCCGATGAAGACGGTGGGCTGGCTGGTGCGCTCCATCCGCGCGAACTGCTCCTCCCCGAGCATCAGCGGATTGAAGATCACGCCGTCACCGAGCACGCGGTTGAATCCCTCGAGCACGGTGCGTTCAGCCTCGCGACCGCCGGAGGTGGAGTGCAGCACGACGGTCTGGCCGCGCCGCTGGGCCTCGTCGATGAACACCTGGGCGAGGTTCGAGAAATACGAGAAGTTCAGCGAGGGCACCGCGAGGGTGATCATCTTCGAGGCCCCGGTGCGCAGCTGCTGCGCGGCGACCTGGGGGCGGTAGCCGACCTGCAGGATCGCCTCGCGCACTTTCTCCCGGGTCGAGTCGCGCACGTGCGGGTAGTCATTGACCACGTTGGAGACGGTTTTGATGCTCACGCCCGCGAGCTCGGCGACATCACGCAGCGCCGGTGGGCGCCGACGGCCGGAGAGCGAGGGGGAGGGCATGGGTCGATTCTCGCACCGTCACCGGTCCGATGGTTCCCGCTGCGAGGGAGCGCACGCCCGTCAAGCGCCCGACCCGCAGGGGAGAGTGCGTCGAGAACACCGATCCCTGCCAGATCTGGAAGCGTTCGGTGTTCTCGACGGGCGAGCCGCGGGTCGGGCCTAACGGGGACGGACGTGGCTGGCCGGTAACGAGCGTGGCTGGCCGGGAACGAGCGTGGCTGGCCCGGATTCGAGTGGGGGCGGCCGGGAACGAGCGTGGCGGGTCCGGAATCGGGCGTGGTCGGGCGTTGACGGCGTGACGCCGCTGTGAAAGGCTTATTGCAACGTTGTAGAACTGGGTTGCCGCACAGTCGCGCCGGGCCCGTTCCCCCTCTCCACGAAGGACGCCGACACCGATGTCATCGCACGTCACCCTCACCCTCGACCCTGCCTTCCGCGTCGCCCCGGTGCGCCGCCGCACCTTCGGCGCCTTCGTCGAGCACCTCGGCCGGTGCGTCTACACCGGCATCTACGAGCCCGAGCACCCCGAGGCGGACGAGGATGGCTTCCGCAAGGACGTCCTTGAGCTCACCCGCGAGCTCGGCGTCAGCTCCGTGCGCTACCCGGGCGGCAACTTCGTCTCCGGCTACCGCTGGGAGGACGGGGTGGGCCCCGTCGAGGAGCGCCCCGTGCGCCACGACCTGGCCTGGCACTCCTCGGACCCGAACACGGTGGGCCTGGATGAGTTCATGGCCTGGGTGAAGAAGGCCGGCGTCGAGCCGATGTACGCGGTGAACCTCGGCACCCGCGGGGTGCAGGAGGCGCTCGACGTGCTCGAGTACGCCAACGCCCCGGTCGGCACCCATCTCTCCGATCAGCGCGCCGCCAACACCGGCTCCGCCGAGAAGCACGACATCCGCATGTGGTGCCTGGGCAACGAGATGGACGGCCCCTGGCAGATCGGCCACAAGAACGCCGAGGAGTACGCACGCGTCGCGACCGAGACCGCCCGCGCGATGCGCATGGAGGACCCGGACCTCGAGCTGATCGCCTGCGGCTCCTCGAACTCGCAGATGCCCACCTTCGGCGCCTGGGAGAACACCGTGCTCACCGAGGCGTATGACGTCGTGGACATGATCTCCGCCCACGTCTACTACTCGGAGAAGGACGGCGACCAGGCCTCCTTCCTCGCCTCGGCGGACGACATGGACCACTTCATCGACTCCGTCGTGGCCACCGCCGATCACGTGCGCGCCAAGCTCAAGCGCGACAAGCGCATCATGGTCAGCTTCGATGAGTGGAACGTCTGGTACCAGCACCGCGCCGAGTCCCGCCCGCCGAGCGGCGATGACTGGCCCGTCGCGCCGGTGCTGCTCGAGGATATCTACTCGGCGATGGACGCCGTGGTGTTCGGCAACCTGCTGATCTCGCTGCTGCGCCACAGCGACCGCGTCGCCTCCGCCTCGCTCGCCCAGCTGGTCAACGTGATCGCCCCGATCATGACCGAGCCCGGTGGCCGTGCCTGGCGCCAGACCACCTTCCATCCCTTCGCCCTCACCTCCCGCCACGCGAAGGGCGAGGTGCTGCAGGTGAATATCGAGGCTCCGAGCTTCGAGAACCAGCGCTTCGGCACCAGCACCTCGGCCGACGCCGTCGCCACCTGGGACGACGATTCCGGCGATCTCACCGTGTTCGTGGTGAACCGCGATGCTTCCGGCGCCCTCGATCTCGGCGTGGACCTCGCCTCGTTCGGGGACCTCGAGCTGGTCGAGGCAGTGACCCTGCATCACGAGGACCCGTACGCGGCGAACTCCGCCGACGCCCCGGACACCGTGGTCCCGCAGTCGAACTCCTCGGTCGCGTTCGAGGGCGGGAAGCTCTCCGGTGCGCTGCCGGCGATCTCCTGGACCATGGTCCGCCTCTCCCGCACCGCCGCCTGAGCCGGCCCCGCCCGGCCCCACCCGGCCACGACCCGCACTGGCCCCACCCCACCCAGCCACGACCTGCCCCGCCACGATCACGAGGACCCCATGACGCTCCCTGACCACACCCTCACCTCCGACCTGGTCTCCGCCCTGAGCCCGTCGGCCACCGGCTCCCGTCCCGCGGGCGCCGGCCCGTCGGCCGGTCGCACCGACGGGCCCGCCCGCGTGGTGGTGAACCTCGACCTGCCCGGCGCGACCATCAACCGCCACCTCTACGGCCACTTCGCCGAGCACCTCGGGCGCTGCATCTACGAGGGCTTCTACGTGGGTGAGGACTCCGAGATCCCGAACACCCGCGGCATCCGCGACGATGTGGTCGCCGCGCTCCGCGCCCTGCAGATCCCGAACCTGCGCTGGCCCGGGGGCTGCTTCGCCGACGACTACCACTGGCGCGACGGCATCGGCCCGCGCGAGGAGCGCCCCCGCATGGTGAACTCCCACTGGGGCGACATCGTCGAGGACAACTCCTTCGGCACCCACGAGTTCATGGACCTCGTCGAGATGCTCGGCACCGAGGCGTACGTCAACGGCAACGTCGGCTCCGGCACTGTCGCGGAGATGAGCGACTGGATCGAGTACCTCACCCGCGCCGATGACTCCCCGATGGCCTCCCTGCGCCGCGAGAACGGGCGGGACGAGCCGTGGAAGGTGCCCTTCTTCGGCATCGGCAACGAGGCCTGGGGTTGCGGCGGCAACATGCGCGCCGAGGACTATGCGGCGCTGGCCCGCCAGTACTCCACCTATGTGCGCGACCACGGCGGCAACGAGGTCACTCGGATCGCCGCGGGCGCGAGCGACAGCGACTACTCCTGGACCGAGGCGCTGATGCGCGCGGCGACCAACCTCGACTCCAAGGACGGCAAGGCCGGTCCGTATCAGGCGATCTCGCTGCACTACTACACGATGTCCGGGCCCTGGTCGGACAAGGGATCCGCCACGGAGTTCACCGAGGAGGAGTGGTACCGCACGCTCTCCCGCGCGACCTTCGCCGAGGAGCTCGTGGCCCGTCACTCCACCGTCATGGACCAGTACGACCCGCATAAGAAGGTGGGCCTGGTGTTCGACGAGTGGGGCACCTGGTGGAACGTGGAGCCCGGCACCAACCCCGGGTTCCTGTACCAGCAGAACACCGTGCGCGACGCACTGGTGGCCTCGCTCCACTTCGACGGCTTCCACCGCCACGCGGACCGCCTGCTCATGGCGAACATCGCCCAGACGGTGAACGTGCTGCAGGCGATGATCCTCACCGATCCGGATTCCGGCGCTCTTGTGCTCACCCCGACGTACCACGTGTTCGCGATGAACTCGGGGCACCAGGACGCCGCTTCGCTCGACGCCCGCGTGCTGCTGCCCGAGGAGCCCGCCGAGGTCGATGGCCGCGCGCTGCCGTTGCTCTCCGCCTCCGCGTCCACCACCGGGCAGACCGCGCTGGTCTCCCTGTCGAACCTGGATCACGCCCAGGAGCGCACCCTCGTGCTGGACCTGCGGGGACGAGCCGTCACCGGGCACACCGCCACGGTGCTCACCGGCGCGAGCTCCGCCGCGCACAACACGCCCGAGCAGCCGGACGAGGTCGCGCCCCGCGCTCTCGAGTCGGTGCGCGAGCACGAGCGCGGCCTCGAGATCACCCTGCCACCGCACTCCTTCGCGACCGTGGAGCTGCAGCTGGGAGAGTGACTCGCTGAGGGTGGAGCTGACCCACTGGATCGACTGACACCGCCGGGCCGTCGAGACGCGGATGTCCCGGCGGATCAGCCGCCGTTGGTCGAGCGAATCCCCTCGCCGAGGGCCTCGAAGCGGTAGAGGAATCCGCCGGCCGGCCCACTGGCCGTCACGTACGCGGTGGTGGTGCCGGGCGCGATCGCGAGGTTCGTGGACGAGTCGAGCCCCTCGTCCTCCGCGGGAAGGCTCACCCGTGCACGCAGCGCGCCGTCCGGACCGAACACGAGGATCTGCGCGATGCCGTGCATGCCCTGGTAGAGGTTCCCCGCGCCGTCCAGCGCATTCGAGTCGGTCTGGCTGGGTCCCCCGTCGACGTGGATCGCGGTGTGCCCGGTGGTGACGCGCCGGCCCTCCTCGTCCAGCAGCAGCCGGTCCACCCGGTTCGCATCCAGCAGGCTCACCCACAGCGAGGGGGCCTGCGGGTCGTAGGAGATTCCGTTGGGGTTCGCCAGGCCGTCGGCCAGCACGGTCGCCTCACCGGTCGCGGCGTCGAGCCGCACCACCCGGCCGGTGTGCTCGCCGCCGGGATATACGGCCTGCGCGGAATCGGAGATGAAGCAGTTGCCTGCCTCGTCGAAGGCGAGATCGTCGGGTTGCATGGCGCGGCCCTCGACCTCGCCCTCGAACTCTGTCCGGGGCTCCGTCCCCTCGGCGGTGACGGAGAGGATTCGCCCGCCCGCATAATCGGTCAGGTGCAGGCGCTCGTCGAGAGGGCTCCACTGGGCGGAGGTGAAGGCCGCATTCCCCGAGGTGACCAGAGGAGTGATCTCCTCCGTGTCGAGGTCGATCCGCATCACCTTGGCCGCGCCGTCGGGGGCGGTGACGTCCACCAGGTGCAGGCGTCCCTCCGCATCGAACGTCGGCCCCTCGAGCAGGGTCATCCCGGTGGCCTCGTGGGGCGAGGTGACCTGCAGGACCCGCTCCGCGATGATCTGTCGGGCCCCCTCGGGCGCCGGAGCGCTCGCCGTGGGACCCGCAGGTTCGCCCGTCTCCGAGCAGCCGGACAGCGGAACGGCCATGCCGAGGCCGGCCAGTGCGAGCAGGGAACGTCGGGGCGTGGTGCGACGGAGCGCCGGTCGCTGAGCGAGCGTGCGCATCAGGCGGCGCCCTGACCGGTGGCAGCGAGCTGCGAGCCCGCGCGATCGGTCGGCTCCTCACCGGGTGCCCGCACCAGGACGTCCTCCATGCTGTCTGCGCGCCAGGTGGCCAGCAGCTGGTGGAATGCGACGGGCCCGGGGGTGTACGAGGTGGCGGCGGCCTTTCGGGTCCCCTCCCCGTTGTAATAGCCCGGGGTGCACTCGGCGAGGAAAGCCGAGTTGTCCACGGCGACCTCCTGGATCGTGTCGCACCAGGCCTGCTCCGCCTCGAGGCTCGGCTCCACGTAGAGCGCACCGGTCTCCCGCGCCGCACCGATCATCGCCGCGATGTGCTCTGCCTGCTCGAGCAGGATGTGCACGAAGTTCACCGAGTTCGCGTTCTGCATCGCGCCCAGGTGGAACAGGTTCGGGAAGCCGTGGGTGGTGAAGCCGTGCAGGGTCCGCGGGCCGCGGGACCAGGCCTCCAGCAGCTGCATCCCGTCCCGACCGTGCACCGGCAGCGTGCCGGAGATGACCCCGGAGACCCCGGTCTCGAAGCCGGTGGCGAAGATGACGCAGTCCACCTCGTACTCGTCCTCGCCGACGACCACCGAGTTCTCCGTCATCCGGGTGATCCCCCCGTGATCCGCAGTATCCACGAGGGAGACGTTCTTGCGGTTGAATGCCTGGAGGTAGAGGTCGCTGAAGCCGGGGCGCTTGCACATGTAGCGGTACCAGGGCTTCAGTGCTGCAGCCGCTGCCGGATCCTCGACCACCTGGTCGACTCGGTCGCGGAGCCGGTTCATGGTGACGAGATCGGCGATCTCCTCGCGCCGCTCCCGCTCGGCCGGGTCCAGCGAGTCGTCGGTCCTGCCGGTGATCATGGCTCGCTGCAGCGCCGGGGTGGCGGTCCACCCATCGCCCACCAGATCCTCCTCGACCTCTTCGCCGGCCAGGGTCGCCAGGAAGTTCTCCATCCGCTCGCGCTGCCAGCCCGGCTGCAGGGACGCGGCCCACTCCGGGTCGGTGGGGCGGTTGTCGCGCACGTCCACGGTGGAGGGGGTGCGCTGGAAGACGAAGAGGTGCTGGGCATCCTGGGCGACGGTCGGGACGGCCTGCAGACCCGTCGCACCGGTGCCGACGACGGCCACCCGCTTGTCGGCCAGGCCCACCATGCCTCCGGTGGCGTCCCCGCCGGTGTAGCCGTAGTCCCAGCGGCTGGTGTGGAAGGTGTGGCCGCGGAAGTCCTCGATCCCGGGGATGCCCGGGAGCTTGGACTGGGAGAGGGTGCCGGAGGAGACGATGACGTGGCGGGCCCGCATCGCGTCCCCGCGGTCGGTGCGCACCAGCCAGTGCCCCTCGGCCTCGTCCCAGTGCAGCTCGGTGGCGCGGGTGTGGAAGGCGGTGTCACGGTAGAGCTCGTAGTGCTCGGCGATCCGGACCGCGTGGCGACGGATCTCCTCGCCCGGCGCGTACCGCCACTGCGGCATGTATCCGGTCTCTTCGAGCAGCGGCATGTAGAGGTAGGACTCGATGTCGCAGTGGATACCGGGGTAGCGGTTCCAGTACCAGGTGCCGCCCACATCCCCGGCCTCGTCCATCAGCCGCACCGACTCCACGCCCGCCTCGCGCAGCTTCGCCGCTGTCAGCAGGCCGCCGAAGCCCGCGCCGATCACGAGCGCCTCGACGGTATCCGTCAGCGCAGCGCGTTCGGAGCGAGGCGTATAGGGGTCTTTCGCGTAGTACCCGAACTCACCGGCGGTGCGCCGGTACTGCGCGGTGCCGTCGGGGCGGAGGCGTCGGTCGCGCTCCTGTCGGTACTTCTCGCGCAGTGCGTCGAGGTCGAAGGTGCGGGGGTCGGTCATGTCCGTCATGCAGCGCCTTTCAGGAATACGGGACCAAAACGTACATCAAGGTACGTTTTCGCGGCAAGGCGGGTGTGACCTCTGCTGATGGGTAGGATCTGGGCATGGCTGAGGCACCTGTGCGGCGCGATGCAGCTCGCAACCGCGAGCGCCTGCTCGCCGCCGCCCGTGCCGTGGTGGCCGAACAGGGCGCCGAGGCGCCGTTGGACGAGATCGCCCGGGCCGCCGGGGTCAGCCGCACCACCCTTCACCGCCACTTCGCGGATCGCGCGGCGCTCGCCGCTGCCGTCCTGCAGGAGAGCGTCGAGGAGATCGAGGCCCGGGCGCTGGAGCTCGCCGTCCTGGACGACGGCGCCCTCCGCCTGTTCGACCTCGTGCTGGACATCCAGCTGCACACGCCCTGGCTGGCGCGGATGGCGATGCGTGAGCAGGGGCATGAGCTCGGCACCCTCTCCGACCGCACCCGTGCGGCTTTCGCCCCGCTGATGGCCCGGGCGCAGGAGGCGGGCCTCGCCCACCCCGGCACGACCGCCGCCGATGTCCTGCTCGCCCTGCCGATGATGACCGCGGCCATCGCCGTGCAGGGGCACTCCGGCGGGGCAGATGAGCTCCGACGCGCACGGCAGCTCCTGCATCGCGGCCTGTTCACGGTCTCGGCCCCGGGCGATGCCCCAGGCCCTAGGACCCGCTGACCTCGGCCACGGCGCCGTGCGAAGGCTCCAGCTCCTCCAGGAGCGGCGCGAGCAGCTCGGCCACGATCTCGGCCACGGCGATCGCCCCCTCGATCGAGAAGTGCGTGTTGTCCTCGACCCCCTCGGGGTAGAGCGGGCTCTGCCCCGCCGGCAGCTGTGTGAACAGTCCTCGGGAGAGATCCTCCCCGAGCGACCCGATGAGCTCACGGGTACGGGCCTGCAGATCCAGCAGCGGGACATCGAACGTCTCGGCGAGGCCGAGGACCGCGGTGGGGTGCTCCCCGTGGGTGCGCAGCAGCTTCCCGTCGGCGAAATGCCGCCGCGCAACCGGCGTGCACAGCACCGGATGCGCCCCGCGACCGCGCACCTCGGTGATCATGCGGGTGAGGTTCTCGGCGTAGCCGGCCCAGGCGGCGAGGTGCTCGTGCTTCTGGTCGTTGTGCCCGAACTGGAGCAGCACCAGATCGGCCGGCGCAGCGGCGTCGAGCACGGCGGACCACAGCCCGTCGGCGCGATGGGATTCGGTGGTGGCGCCGTTCTTGGCCAGGTCGACGACGTGGACCGGGGCTCTGTGGCCCCCATCGTCTGCGGCGCCACGGGCTGTCAGTGCGGCGCCCAGGTGGGCGCCCCAGCCGGACATCGGGTAGGCGGTGGCCGGATACGGCGCGACCGTGGAGTCCCCGGCGAGCACCACCCGGCGGCGGCGGACGGGGAGAGCGGCCCGGCGGTCCCGCAGCGCCGTGCTCATCGGGAGACGCGCAGTGCGGAGAGGTTCATGAGCCGCTCGCGGTAGCGGATGCTGTCGTCGAAGGACATGGGGCCTCTCGGGAGGTACGTGGGGGATGGCATGTCGGAGCGGTCCGATACCTGCTCAGGCGGCTGTGGGGGTGGCATCGAGGAGCCGCAGCAGCTGCGGGACCTCCTCGACGTCCACCGCGCGGTCGAGGAACAGCAGCGTCAGCGCGATCTCGAGGGTCTCGCTGAGCGGTACGTCCCGCGGCTCCTGCCAGGCGAGGCTCGCGCCGACACCGACGTAGTCCGAGGAGCGCACGAACCAGGGGTCGATGCGGCCCTGTACCTCGCGGTCCTGGACCAGCACCAGGCTCGACCAGGACTGACCGTGGCGGCGCTGGACCACCAGCACCTCGCCGGTGGAGCCGTGGGCCCGTGCCTCGCCCGGGCCGTCGGCGGTGAGGATCCTCGTCTCGTCTGCGCCGGGCAGGCGCCAGAACAAGCCGCCGTAGCCGGCGCCGACACGCCCTCGGGTGGCGGGGCTGTGGAGCTGCAGCGGTTCGGCGTCGGCCGTGAGGCTGCTGCGCCAGCGCAGCCCCCAGCCTGGGCCCGACGGCAGCAGCGATGCGGCGAGCGTGCGCTGTTCGGTCAGCAGTGCACGGCCGTCGTGGGCCAGCCAGTCCACCTGTGCTCGCAGGGTGCGGCCGTCGGCGGAGGGCTCGGCCTCGTGGAGCCGCTGGGTGCCGTGGTTGGCCAGCAGGGTCGAGCCACGGCCCTCGACGAAGGTGCGGCCGCCCCAGTAGGTGGTCCCGTTGACGTCGGGCAGGGCGAGGGAGGCGCCGTAATGGTGGCGATGATCGATGGGTGTCACCACGGTCATCGAACGGCCGCCCAGGGTGCGCACGGGATGCAGGTGGGGCCGCGGGCTGTGCACGGGGACCATGGTCTCCCCGCCGTCGGCGGTGACCAGCAGTGACTCCCCGTGCCGCAGCGACCACTCGGCCTCGCCCTGCTCCCAGCGCAGCGGGCCGTTGAAGGGCTCGTGCACGGAGTCATCGCCGGCGGACTGCGCGTCGTGCACCGACGGCATGCGCGAGTGCGGCACCCGCCCGGTGCTGTCGCCGAGCAGGAGGCGGGGGGAGAGCAGGGCGTTCTCGGTGGGCTCCGGGGCGCTGCTGGGATCCAGCTGTCGATGCAGCAGGGACCAGGCGACCGCGCCGGTGTCGAGCTCCTCCTGGTCGACGGTCGTCAGCGAGGGGACTGCGAAGCGTGCCAGATCGATGCCGTCGAAGCCGGTCACCGAGAGGTCGCCGGGAACGTCGACGCCGAACTGGTTCAGGCGCGCCAGCAGCCCGAAGGCGACCAGGTCGTTGAAGGCCAGCACGGCGGTCGCCCCGGTCTCGAGGACGTGCTCGGCCACGCGGTGGCCGTCGGCCATGCTGGCGCCGCCGAGGATGGTGCGGAAGCTGAGAGAGGGGCTGGTGTCCGCGAGGGCGTTCAACGCGGCCAGCCGCTCGTGGTGGGCGGCGCTGCGGGGAGGGCCCGAGACGTACAGCAGATCCCGGTGTCCCAGGGATTCGAGATGCCGCACCAGCTGGGACATGCCGCTCGCGTAGTCGATCCCGACGCTCGCGATCCGCGGATCGTCCAGGCTGCGGTTCAGCACCACCACCGGGGAGATCTGCGGGACCAGGGCCTCGAGCTCGAGCTCGTTCATCCGCGGCGCCACGAGCACGACCGCATCGCATTGGCGCCGGGCGTCCCGGGCGATGCCGGCCTCCCGTTCGGGAGTCGAGGCTTCGGCGACCAGCACCCCGTACCCGTCGGCCTCCGCCGCCCGGGTGAGGCTGCGCAGAATGCTCTGGAACATCGGGTTGCCGAGGTCGGGGATCACCAGCGACACGGTCATGGTGCGGCCGGTGGAGAGGTAGCGGGCGGTGAGGTTGGGGCGGTACTGCAGGCGGTCGGCCGCCTCGCGGACTCGGGCTCCGATCCCGGGATCGACGGTGGTGCGGCCGTTGAGCACCCGGGAGACGGTGGCGCGGGAGACTCCGGCGGCCTCGGCGACCTGGGTGATGGTCGGCCCTCCACTGCTGCGTGCCATCAGATCGCCGTCCCTTCCCTGTCCACGGTGAGCGCGCCGAAGCTCGCCCTGCGCTCCGTGAGGCCATGGTGCACCATGCTGTCCACCGCGGCGAACAGCCCCACCTCGGCGCCCACCCAGTGGCCCTTGGTGGCCTGCCAGTCCTCGAGCAGCACCAGCGGCTCCGCGGAGAGACCCTCGGCGGTCAGTCGCACCCGACCCGCCCCGTCGGCGTCCATCCGCAGTCGCACCGACACCTCGGCCGAGGGATCCTCGGCGACGAGGCGGTGGACCTCCACCACTTCGTCGGCCTCGTCGGCCGCCATGGTCCCGTGCACCAGCTCGACGCGTCCGCCCTCGCGGCGCAGGCCCGCCCAGGCGTAGCTCAGGCCGAGCACCACCAGCCCTGCTCGTTCGGTGCCGACGGGGGCGTCGGCCGCGACGGGTGGCAGGTGCAGCGTGACCGTCCAGGTCGAGGGCTTGCCCGGCAGCTGCTGAGCGAGGACGGCGCCGAGATCGCGCAGGTCACCGCGGGCGCTCGGGGCGAAGGAGAGATCCAGGCGGCCCTCGCCGCAGCGCGACCATCCCGGCTGCGGATTCGCCTGCCAGTGCCAGCGGGGGTGGAGCTCGGCAGTGGTGAAGGGGTCGGAGCGGAGGGGCTCGCGGTACGGCCGGGTCTCGGCCGAGTCCGTCGGCACCACCGCGACCGGGCGGCCGCGGACCTCATCGATGCTCTCGCCGATGTGCGGCCAGCCGTCCTCGTCGAAGCGGACCGGCTGGACGTGGGTGACCCGGCCGAAGACGCCGCGGTCCTGGAAGTGCACGAACCACCAGCGGCCGTGCAGATCGTCGACCAGCGCGCCCTGGTGCGGGCCGTTGACCTCGGTGGAGTCCTGCTCGAGCACGATCCGGTGCTCGTAGGGCCCCTCGAGCGAGCGAGAGCGGAAGACCACCTGGTAGCCGTCGGCGACGCCTCCCGCCGGTGCGAAGATCCAGTACCAGCCGTCCTTCCGGTACGCCTTGGGCCCCTCGAGGGTGAGCATGCCGGGCAGGTCCGCGCCGTCGATCAGGGTGCGCGAGGGGGACAGCGCCTCGCGGAGATCGGGCGTGACCTCGAGCAGGGAGAGGCGGTTCTTCACGCCGGCGCGAGAGCGGGCCCAGCCGTGGACCAGGTAGGCGCGGCCGTCCTCGTCCCACAGCGGGCAGGGGTCGATCAGGCCGCGTCCCGCCAGCAGCAGGCGCGGGGCGCTCCACGGGCCCGCGGGATGGGGGGCGTCGAGCACGAAGATCCCGTGATCCGGATCGGGGTAGACGATGTGGAACGTGCCCTCGTGCTCCCGGAGGCTGGGCGCCCAGACTCCGCTGCCCCGACGGGGGAGGGAGTAGTGGTCGGTGGGGACCAGTGCGGGCAGCGCATTGGTGACGTGCTCCCAGTCGACCAGGTTCCGCGAGCGCAGCACGGGCAGTCCCGGGGCGCGGTGGAAGCTGGAGGCGATCATCCAGTAGTCCTCGCCGGCGCGGATGACGTCCGGATCCGGCCAGTCGGCATCGAGGACGGGGTTCGAGCGGTGCTCCAAGTTCTCTCCTCCAGAGGGGGCGGGGTCGACATCGACTCACCGTGAGACCGCTTCTCGGGTGATGGGAGAAACGTGCGGGGAACCGATTACCGGAGCCCGTGGTCGCACACAGTACCAGCACTTCAAGCCTTGGCGGAATGGGCTTTCCAGCAAGGTGCGAGCGGAGAGGGGATGCAGGAATGGCTCCATTACTGCGCTCTGAACTGCGCAGATGCACGAACCTCACGGCGCTCGGCGCGGCGCTGCGCGAAAAGCGGCCATTCTGCGTGTTGACAGCCCCGAGAACTCACTCCACACTTGAGCCTCACGGGATACCGGTTTCCAATGGAGCGGTTTCCCGCCCGCCCTCGACGAAGAGCAAGGATGGCCAATGGTGGCTGACTCCGTGATCGATCCTCGGGCGAGCTCGTCCGTGCTCGACGCCCCGGATGCTGACTCCCCGCACCGCACCGGCCCGCCGATGCGGCGACGGTCCCTGGCATCGAGGATGTGGCGGCACCGTGCGCTCTACCTGATGGCGCTGCCCGGCATCGTGTACTTCCTGGTGTTCAAGTACCTGCCGATGGGCGGGCTGATCATCTCGTTCCAGGACTACAAGCCGTTCCTCGGCATCATGGGCAGCCCCTGGGTGGGGTTCGAGCACTTCGTGCGCCTGTTCACGCAGGACACCTTCTTCATGCTGCTGCGCAACACCCTGGTGCTGTCGCTGCTGCTGATGCTGATCTCGTTCCCGATTCCGATCGTGCTCGCGCTGCTGCTGAACGAGCTGCGCGGCAGGTTCTTCAAGCGCAGCGTCCAGACCATCATCTACATCCCCCACTTCATGTCGTGGGTGATCGTGGTGTCGCTGTTCTACGTGATGCTCACGACCGACGGCGGGGCGATCAACAACCTCATCGTCTCCCTCGGCGGGGAACCGATCGGCTTCCTCACCGACCCGGACTGGCTGCGCCCGATGTACGTGTTCCAGCATGTGTGGCGCACCGCCGGCTGGGGGACCATCGTCTACCTCGCGGCGCTGACCGCCGTGGACATGGCGCTGTACGAAGCGTCCGACATCGACGGTGCGAACCGCTGGCAGCAGACCTGGCACATCACCCTGCCGGCGATCCGCCCCACCATCATCGTGCTGTTCATCCTCTCGATCGGTGACTTCCTCGAGCTCGGCTTCGAGCACATGTTCCTGCTGCTGAACTCCATGAACCGCGAGGTCGGAGAAATCTTCGACACCTTCGTGTACACCGCCGGCATCCAGAACGGCCAGCTGAGCTTCGCCACGGCCGTGGGCCTGTTCAAGGGCCTGGTGGGCCTGGTCCTGGTGATCGGCGCGAACTCGCTGGCCAAGAAGTTCGGCGAAGAGGGCGTCTACTGATGTTCGGCTTCGAGCAGTTCCTGGCGATCAACCGGAAGCTGACCGGCTTCTGGCGCCTGGCCTGGCTGAACCTGCTGTGGGTCGCGGTCACGGTGCTGGGCCTGGGCGTGCTCGGGGTGGGGCCTGCCAGCTACGCGATGGCGAAGTACCTCCACCGCTGGTTCCGCCACGGGGAGACCCCTCCCTCGACACGGGCCTTCTTCCGCTACGCCCTCGAGCTGCGCTGGCGACCGGTGCTGGTGGGCGCGGTGCTGATGGGCGCCGGCGGGATCATCGCCGTGAACCTGATGAGCCTCACGGACTGGTACCTGCGGGCCGCGAACCTGCTGGCCCTGGGCGTGCTGTGGATCATCGCCGCCTACGTCTTCACCGTGCTGGCGGCGCTCGACGTCAAGGGCCTGCGGGCCCAGCTGACCAGCGCCCTGCTGCTCGGGCTCGGCTCTCTGCACTGGACGATCATCGGCACCACCGTGGTGGTCATCGGTCACGCGCTGATGCTCCGCTTCGCCGTGCCCCTGCTGGCGCTGTTCGCGGTGGCTCTGCCCGCCGCGGTCTTCGCCGCCATCAGCGTGCGGATCCTCCGCGACCTCGAGCCCGCCGCGGCCGAGGACCCCGACTCCACCCTGCGCATCGATGCGCATCCCGTGAAGCGCACCGACGCGCTCACGAACCCCCTCAGAAAAGGAACCCCGGCATGATCTCTCGCAGGAACCTCTTTCAGGCCGCACCCGTCGCAGCAGCCGGCGCACTCGCCCTCTCCGCCTGCGGCGGCAGCTCCAGCGGAGGCGGCGGTGAGGGCGGCAGCGGTGACGGTGGCGCCTTCACCTGGATGGCGCTGCTGCACACCCCGTCCACCCCCGAGGCGAGCGGCCCGGTGCAGTCGGGCCTGACCGAGGCGATCGGCCAGGAGTTCGAGATCCAGTGGGTGCCGGACGCCTCCAAGGAGGAGAAGATGAACGCGGCCCTCGCCTCGGGCTCCGTCGCCGACATCACCTCCATCACCAACCTCACCAACTCCAGCATCCGCAGCGGCGTGACCTCTGGACTGTTCTGGGACGTCGAGCCGTTCCTCGGCGAGTTCGAGAACCTGAAGTCCATCGACCCGAAGGTGATCGAAGCCGCCCGCCTCGACGGTGTGCTGTACGGGGTGCCCTTCCAGAAGCCCCTCGCCCGGTACGGCGTGCTGGTGCGTCAGGACTGGCTGGATGCGCTCGGTCTCGAGGTCCCCCACACCATCGAGGAGCTCGGCGAGGTCGCCAAGGCCTTCGCCGCAGGCGACCCGACGGGCACCGGCGCCTCCGTCACCGGCTTCATCGACCGCGAGGAGAGCTTCAAGGTGGGCTTCCGCGCGCTGGCCGGCTACTTCGGGGCCGGCGAGACCTTCCAGCTGGACGAGGCCTCGGGCACGATCATCCCCGCCTGCACCTCCGATGCCTGGAAGGAAGCGATGGAGTGGTACCAGGGCGTGTACGCCGCGGGCGGCGTGAACCAGGAGTTCATCACCACCCAGAAGCAGAACCAGCAGCAGGCGATCGCCCAGGACAAGGGCGGCATCGTGGTCACCGGACTGTTCGAGGCCAAGAACTACGTGGCGCTCGCCAACAGCATCAACCCTGATTCCGGCGTCGAGTGGACCCTGATCAACGACATCACCTATGCGGACGTCCCGCGGCGCATCGTCTCCGACACCGGCGGCGGCATGGGCGGACTGTTCTCGATCTCCACCCAGTCGGTGCAGTCCGAGGACGATGTGCGCCGGGTGCTGGCCTTCGCCGACGGGCTGATGAACCAGGACGCCCACAACCTCATGACCAACGGGATCGAGGGCACCCACTACGAGATCGACGGCGACGGCGCCGTGAACATCACCGACCAGGCGCTGTGGGAGCAGGAGGTCCAGCCGTACTCGAGCTCCCGCCTGGCAGAGAACGCCTTCATCTACCAGTCCTCGGACCCGTACGTGAACCTCGCCAACGAGATGATGGATGAGAACGCGGAGTACGCGATCACCAATCCGGTGCAGTCGCTGAACTCGGAGACGTTCAACACCCAGTGGGCCACGATCGAGCAGGGCCTGATCGACGCCTACAACAAGTTCATGATGGGCCAGGCCTCGATGGGCGACTACGAGGCCGCGATCGAGTCCGCCCGCGGCCAGGGCCTGGACGACATCATCAGCGAGTACACCGAGGCGTACGAGCAGTTCAACGCCTGATCCGCGGCGGGATCGGGCCCTTCTCGGCCCGGTCCCGCCACCCTTGCCTCGCGTCCCCGAGAAAGGCCCCCGCCGTGACCCTCACGTCGCCCCCGCAGGACACCACCGACACCGCGCTCGCGACCACCCGGCTGCAGCGCGCCATCGACGACGCCGCGGCCGTCGGCGGCGGCCAGGTGCGGATCCCCGCGGGCGTGCACCGCACCGGGGCGCTGCGCCTGCGCAGCGGCATCGACCTGCATCTCGAGGCGGGCGCCGTCCTGCAGTTCGTGGCGGACCCCGCGCTGTACCCCGCGGTCGATGCCCGCTGGGAGGGGGCTGTCGGCACGGTGCACTCGCCGTGCCTCTTCGCCCACGGCGAGAAGGACGTCGCGATCACGGGCCTCGGCACGATCGACGGCGCGGGCGAGACCTGGTGGGACCTTGCGCGGCACCGCCCCGAGGAGCTCGCACATCCTCGACCCACCCTGATCGGGCTGCACGAGTGCGAGCGGGTCACGATCCGGGACGTCTCCCTGCGCAGCTCCCCGGCCTGGACGGTGCACCCCGCGCTGTGCGAGGACGTCACCGTCGCCGGGGTCAGCATCCGCAACCCCGCGGACTCCCCGAACACCGATGGCATCAATCCCGAGTCCTGCCGCAACGTGCGCATCAGCGACTGCCACATCGATGTGGGCGATGACTGCATCGCGATCAAGGCCGGCACCGAGCGCACCCCGGACAGGGTCGCCACCGAGAACGTCACCATCACCGGTTGCACCATGGTGCGTGGCCACGGCGGGGTGGTGATCGGCAGCGAGATGAGCGGCGGCGTGCGCAACGTCGTGATCAGCAACTGCATCTTCCAGGGCACCGACCGCGGCATCCGCCTCAAGACCCGCCGCGATCGCGGCGGAATGGTCGAGAACCTGCGGGTGACGGGCGTGGTGATGGACGACGTGCTGTGCCCGCTGACCGTCAACCCCTTCTACTTCTGCGGGCCCGAGGGCAAGGAGCCGCACATCGGCGACCGCGAGGCGCGCCCGGTCGACGCCGGCACCCCGCAGCTGCGCTCCCTGCACCTGGCGCACATCACGGCGACCAACGTGCACGCCTCCGCCGGGCACGTCTTCGGACTGCCGGAGGCGCCGCTGCAGGATCTCAGCCTGCACGACGTGAGCATCAGCTTCGCCGAGCAGCCGCGGCCCGCCGCCCCGGAGATGGCGCTGGATGTCCCCGAGCGGGTCCGCTCCGGGATCGAGCTCGGCTTCGTCGCCGGCGGCGATCTCAGCCGGGTGCGGGTGCGCGGCATGGTGGGCGAGCCCGTCCTCACCACCTCGTGCACCGACCTCGAACTCGATGTCAGGGGGAGCGATGTCCACCATGGCTGAACCGCGCCGAGCAGCGCGTCCCGGGCGCGAGCAGGCCGCTCCGCGGGTCTCCCGCACCGCCGAGCTGTGGCTGGTGGGGATCGGGATGGCCCTGTCCTTCATCTTCCTGGGCGGCTTCGCCCTGGTGATGAACCGGATCGACTTGCCCACCTTCGAGCAGGTCGTGATGCCGGCGCTGGTCGGCACCGATCCCGGCCTCGGAGTCGCGGAGGCCCATGCGCTGGCCCGCACCCTCGCCGCCTGGTTCTCCGTCACCCTGATCGCCGTGCTGCTGGCGTCGGCGATCGGCTGGTTCCTCGCCCGTCGGCGCCCCTGGCGGCGCACCGCGGGGTGTTGGATCCTCGCCGCCGGTCTCGCCTGCCTGCTGGGAAGCCAGCTGATCCTGTTCCCCGTCGCCTTCGTCTTCTTCGTCGCCGCCGGCTTCTTCGCCCTTCGCCCGGTCACGGATGGGAGCCCCTCATGACCACCTCGCAGTCCGCACCCCTCACCGACACCCCCGTCCAGGCCGTCCTGGCGACCGCTCCGCCGCCACCGCGCCGGCGCCGGCGTGACGGGGCCCCGGCAGGGCGCCGGCTGACCCGGGGGGAGCAGGTCTTCCGGGTGGTCAACGTGATCATCCTGAGCGGGTTCGCGCTGATCTGCGCGATCCCCTTCGTGCACGTGATCGGCAGCTCCTTCGCCACTCCCGGCGAGCTCGCCACCCGCAACTTCCTGCTGATCCCACGCGAGGTCACCCTCGACGCCTACCGCTACATCCTCTCCACCCCGACGATCTTCCGGGCGATCGGGGTCTCGACGATCGTGACCGTTGGCGGCACCTTCCTGAGCCTGCTGATGACCGCACTGATGGCCTACGCGCTCGCCAAGCCCTATCTGCTGGGGCGGCGCGCGGTGAACTTCATGGTCGTGTTCACGATGCTGTTCAGCGGCGGAATGATCCCCACCTTCATCGTGGTCACCAAGCTGGGACTGCTGGATTCGCTGTGGTCGCTGGTGCTGCCGGTGCTGATCAACGCCTTCAACTTCGTGATCATGCGGAACTTCTTCTCCGGCATCCCGGAGAGCCTTGAGGAGTCCGCCCGCATCGACGGCTGCTCCGAGCTGGGGGTGTTCCTGCGGATCGTGCTGCCGCTGTCGGTCGCCTCGATCGCGACCATCGGCCTGTTCTACGGCGTGACCTACTGGAACACGTACATGCACGCCGTGCTCTACATCAACGACTCCTCGAAGTGGCCGATCCAGGTGCTGCTGCGCCAGATCGTCATCGTCTCCAGCGGCGTGAACGCGGATTCCACGGCGGTCGACGTGGTGCCGCCGGCCCAGTCGGTGAAGATGGCCGTCATCGCCGTGGCGACTCTGCCGATGCTCCTGGTCTACCCCTTCATCCAGCGCTTCTTCGTCAAGGGCGCCCTGATCGGTTCGGTCAAGGGCTGAGCGCGGTGGGGAGAGCCGGAGTAAGCGGAGCCGAGGCGATGGCTGCTGAGCAAC
This sequence comes from Brachybacterium sp., assembly GCF_052095815.1. NCBI lineage: Bacteria > Bacillati > Actinomycetota > Actinomycetes > Micrococcales > Dermabacteraceae > Brachybacterium > Brachybacterium sp. The sequence goes on from NZ_JBQDLF010000030.1 coordinate 46,672, forward strand.
AGCGGGAGCACCTGCGCACGCTGCTCGGCCTGCCTGGATTGCCTGGCCTGCCTGGATCGTCCCGACTGCAGAGCCCCGACCCCGAGGCCGGCGAGACAGCGCGCCTCGATTCCCTCCCGTCGACCCCGTCGACCGGAGCCCCCGAAGAGGTGCACGTGCGCACCGCCGAGGGTGTCTCGATCCCGGCCTTCCTCCTGCGCCCCGCCCCGGAGCTCGCCAACGGTGCCGGGGTGGTGCTGATCGCGGGGCACGCCCGCGGCATCGATGACCTGGTGCGCACCGACCCGACCGACGAGTACCACGAGGGCCTCGCGCACAAGCTGGTGCGGGCCGGGCTCACGGTGCTGTGCCCGGAGATGATCAGCTTCGGCCGTCGACGCTTCCCCCGTGCGGAGGGCGCCGAGCCCTACGAGCTGGCCGAGAACTCCTGCGGCATCGATGCCGCTCGCCTGCTTCTGCACGGCCGTCCGGTGATGGGCCAGCGGGTGGCCGACGCGCTCGCCGCCGTGCAGGCTCTGCGGCAGCTGCCCGGGGTGGATCCCGGACGGGTGGGCATCGCCGGCGGATCCGGGGGCGGGGCGGTCTCGCTCCTGCTCGCCGCCGCGGACCCGTCGATTGCTGGAGCCCTGGTCGCGACGTATTTCTGCAGCTTCGAGGCGAGCCTCTGCTCGATCCGGCACTGCCCCTGCAACATCATCCCGGGCCTCCTGCCCGAGCTCGAGATGGCGGACATCGCCGCCCTCGTCGCCCCGCGTCCGCTGATCCTGGAGGCGGGGGAGCGGGACCACATCTTCCCGATCGCGGCGACGAGGGAGTCTTTCGCGCTTCTCGCCCCGGCATGGGAGGCGCACGGCGCTGTCCCTCCCGAGCTCGTGGTCACCGACGGCGGTCACGCCTTCCGTGCGGAGCGCTCCCTCGACGCACTGGTGCAGGCGCTCACGGTCTGAACCCCGCACCGTCTGAACCCCGCACCGTCTGAACCCCGCACACAGGGCGCGGCGCCAGCGCGGCGTCGGCGCGCCATCCCACGACATGTCGCAAGCATCCCCTCTGAGGTGTCGCGTCGCGAAGGCTGCAGCGACACCTCTGAGGGGATACCGACGGGTAACCCGTGCGGATTCGAGATTCTGAACGTGGTCAATCCGGCATGGATGCGGAAATGAGGCGTTCCTGACGTACGTTTAAGGGGTGGACGTTGCTGCGACCTCTGTGACGCGCGCGCCATCAATGACTTGAGACCCTGACCCTTCGACGATGGAGACACCTCCCCATGCCCACCCCCCGCCGTAAGCTCACTGCTCCCCCGCGCCTGCCCCGGAACGGGCTGCGCATCACCGCGCTCGGCGGCCTCGGCGAGGTCGGCCGCAACATGACGGTGTTCGAGTACGCCGGCAAGCTCCTGATCGTCGACTGCGGCGTACTCTTCCCCGAGGAGCACCAGCCCGGCATCGACGTGATCCTGCCGGACTTCACCTCGATCCGCGACCGGCTCGACGACATCGAGGCCATCGTCCTGACCCACGGTCACGAGGACCACATCGGCGGCGTGCCGTACCTGCTCAAGGAGCGGGGCGACATCCCCCTGATCGGCTCCGAGCTGACCCTGGCGTTCATCACCGCGAAGCTCAAGGAGCATCGCATCACCCCCAAGACCATCCAGGTCGAGGCGGGGGAGCACCGGAAGGCTGGCTCGTTCGACCTCGAGTTCGTCGCGGTCAACCACTCGATCCCGGATGCGCTGGCCGTCATGATCCGCACCAAGGCGGGCAGCGTGCTGCACACCGGTGACTTCAAGATGGACCAGTTCCCGCTGGACAACCGCATCACCGACCTGCGTGCCTTCGCGCGTCTGGGCGAGGAGGGTGTGGATCTCTTCCTCACCGACTCCACCAACGCCGAGGTCCCCGGCTTCACGATGTCCGAGCGGGATCTCAACCCGGCCATCGACCAGGTGTTCACCACCTCGCCGCGGCGGATCATCGTCTCGAGCTTCGCCAGCCACGTGCACCGCATCCAGCAGGTGCTCAACGCCGCCCACGCGAATGGCCGCAAGGTCGCCTTCGTCGGCCGCTCCATGGTGCGCAACATGGGGATCGCCCGCGATCTCGGCTACCTCACCATCCCCAAGGGACTGGTCGTCGACTTCCGCAAGATCCAGTCGATGCCCGATCACAAGGTCACGCTGATCTGCACCGGTTCGCAGGGCGAGCCGATGGCGGCGCTGGCCCGCATGGCCAACGGCGACCACCAGATCCAGGTCGGCGAGGGCGACACCGTGCTGATGGCGAGCTCGCTGATCCCGGGCAACGAGAACGCGATCTACGGGATCATCAACAAGCTCACCGATCTCGGCGCGAACATCGTCCACAAGGGCAACGCGAAGGTCCACGTCTCCGGCCACGCGAGCGCGGGCGAGCTCGTGTACTGCTACAACATCGTGCGTCCGAAGAACGTGATGCCGGTGCATGGCGAGTCCAAGCACCTGCACGCCAACGCCGAGCTGGCCCGTCGCACCGGCGTGCCGGAGGACCACATCGTCATCGCGCAGGACGGCTACACCGTCGACCTGATCGACGGCCACGCGAAGATCTCCGGCAAGGTCGAGGCCGGCCTGGTCTACGTCGACGGGCAGACCATCGGCGCCGCCACCGAGGACACCCTCGCCGAGCGTCGCCTGCTCAGCGGCGGCGGCGTCGTGACCGTGGTGGCCCTGATCGATCCCGACACGTACCAGCCGGTCGAGCCGGTCGAGTTCATGACCAAGGGCTTCGTGCATGACAAGCGCACCTTCGACGGTGCGTCGACCCAGGTCAACAAGGCGCTGGCCCGCGCCAAGCAGGACAAGATCGAGGACATCGGCGCGATCGAGAACATCATCGTCGACACCGTCAGCGGCTACCTGCGCCGCACCTACCGCCGCGAGCCCGCCGTCATGGCCGTGGTGGTCGACGCCTGAGCGACGCCTGGTCGTCAGACTTCTTCCCAAGGCCCCTCCGGCCCGCCTCGCGGCGGCAGTCGGAGGGGCCTTCGGCGATACTGGGCGGATGACGGATCCAGCACTGCAGCTCCTGGTCGGCGGCCTCTCCCGTGAGGAGCTGCGGGGGCGGCTGGAGGCGTCGGCGGTCCAGCTCAATGCGCATGCTGAGGCCCTGCTCGTACACCCCTGCTTCGATGAGCGTGCACCGGAGAGCGTGACGGTCATCCAGCGCCGCGTGGCGGATCTCGGCCTCCCGGAGGGTGGCACTCTGCCAGCGGTCATCGCTGCGGCGCTGCGGCACGACCTCCGGCTCTGCCCGCCCGAGACGGGCCCGTATCTGCGGCTCGCGATGACCTCGCAATCCCAGGCGCCGGATTCCGTGCTCTCCGCGGGGCGCATCCCGACCGGAGCGCTGCATGTGGTCTCTGCTCCGCTGAGCGAGGACGTGGAGTTCCCGAAGGGCTTCTATCTGCGGGTGGTCGACGGAGTGGCGTGGCTGCGCGGTTTCCGCTGCGACGACGACTACGTCTGGCCGCCGGAGAGCGTGATCGCGCTCCGTGCGGCCGAAGAGCGCTGAGCGGCGCGTGACACGAGGGGCGCACGCTCCGGCCCGTGCTCAGCCGCGCCGGTGCGTCCGGTGGGCCGACGGGCTCATGCCGTGCTGGGCCCGGAACCGGCGCGAGAAGTACAGCGCGTCGCGGAACCCGACCCGGCGGGCCACGGTGGTGACGGGATCATCGGTCAGCTCCAGCAGGCGGGCGGCCAGCTCCATCCGCTGCGCCTCGACATAGCGGGTGAGGGGCGTGCCCACCTGCGCGGAGAACAAGTGCGCCAGACGTGACGGGGAGAGGTGGGCGACGTCCGCGAGCCGCGCCACGTCGAGCTGCTCAGCGAGATGGGCGTCGATGTGTTCGAGGACCCGCAGCACGCGCTCGTCGAGCTGGCGCCGGCGAGGGTTCTGGGTGTCATACCAGAGCAACGCCGCTTCGATCCCGTTCAGCGCGAACAGCTCCGGGCGGCCGACGGCGAGGCGCGCAGCGCGTGCCGCCCCGCGCAGCTGCTCGCGCACGCGATGGTCCACCTCCGTGCCCAGCCGGATGCAGCCAATCCCCGGAGCGGCGTCGGGCCAGTCCAGCAGCGCCAGCCAGGTCGCCGGCGGGTGCACATGGCAGAACAGCATGTCCCAGTGGCCGGCGACCAGATCGGTCCCGTAGTCGTGGACGGTGCCTGGGCGCAGCAGCACCCCGTCGCCGGGCGAGGTCGCGACCCGGGTGCCGTCGGCCGCGAGCACCAGACCGCCGCCACCCACGGTGTGCAGCAGCAGCCAGTCCTCGGTCCCCCGGGAGCGCCGCACGTGATAGCCGGTGTCCTGGGTGAGCTCCCCGGCCAGCACGCGTCCGAACTGGGGCGGCGGCAGCTCGAGGGCAGGCCCGCGCGGAGCCGATGCCCGAGATGGCGCAGCAGGATCGTCCATGTCTTCTCCCTTCGATCACCTGGTCCGCAGCAGTGCGTGGACTCAGACTGGCATCATGACGACCACTTCGGAAGCCCCCATCGGCCGCTCGACCCCTGCAGAGCCCACCGGACTCCAGGTCCTCGATGCAGAGGGCCTGGATCCGCGCCGGCTGGCTGATGCCTACGACCGCAACGGCGCGGTGCACCTGCGCGGCGTGCTCACTGCGGAGGAGATCGGCGAGCTGCGCGACAGCTTCACCACCCACATCGAGACCGATGGCAGCGGCGGGTCCTTCGGAGAGATCCCCGAGGGGGACCCGCTGCGTGCCTATCCGCGGATGATCCAGCCGCATCGGGCTGATCATCACCCGGGGCAGCTCGCCCGGCGCTGGCTGCTCGAGAAGCGGGTGATGGGGCGGGTGATCGAGGCAGTGGGCCCGGTATGGGCGGCGCAGTCGATGTTCTACTTCAAGCCGGCCGGTGCTCGCGGTCAGGCCATGCATCAGGACAACTACTTCCTACAGTCCCACCCGGAGACCTGCATCGCGGCCTGGATCGCGGTCGATGACTGCGATGCCGAGAACGGGGCGCTCGGCGTGGTGCCCGGAACCCACCGCTACGAGATCGAATGTCCTGAGGAAGCCGACGCCTCAGAATCGTTCACCACCATCACGGTGAGCATCCCCGCGCACCTTCGGGTCGAGCAGACGGAGATGAAGGCCGGCGACATGCTCATCTTCCACGGCAGCCTGGTGCACGGATCGAAGCCCAACACGAGCACCGACCGTTTCCGTCGTTCGCTGATCTTCCACTACATCCCCGAGGGCAGTCGGGAGGTGGCCGCCGCCTACCAGCCGCTGCTCGACGCTGCGGGTGATGAGGTGCGGATCGACGCCTCCGAGTACGGCGGGGAGTGCGGCGAGGGTTGGGTGGCGCGCAACCACTGAGCGCGGGTGGGCACGGGCACAGGCACGGGCGCAGGCACAGGCGCGGGCGGAGCCGAAGTTCCGGTCAGAAGGGTGGTTCGGGCTCGGGCTCGGGCTCGGGCTCGGGCTCGGGTTCGGTGTCCGGAGGCGTGCCGGGCAGCGGTGCCGGGTCGGTGTCCTGGAGGAGCCCGAGGCCGCGCGCTGCCTCCCAGGCGAGCATCTCCTCGTAGACATTCCAGGAGTGCTGGAGGGCTTTGGCGAGTACCGGCGTGAGCAGGTCGTAGTTCTGTCTCGCTCGGATGCGGGCCTGCCCGGCGATGACCCAGGTAGTGCTCCCATCCGGTTCTCGCACCGGATCGATGAGGCCGCGAGTCTTCATCTCATGGTGCTTCCAGCACAATCGATGAAGATTGTCGATCTCCGTCTGGCCGCCATTCTCGGGATTCTCGTGATCGTACTCTTCGATATGATCCGCTTCTCCCACGGTGCAGACATTTCTGGTGCATCCGGGGACGGCGCATACGGGCTCTTCGCGGTTGGTGGTGAAGGAGAGCGTCGCGTCGCTGGCGTAGAACGGC
>NZ_JBQDLF010000031.1:0-51151 GCF_052095815.1 Brachybacterium sp.
CATCCGGCCGTGAAGATGCACCTGCATGTGGGCCGCCATCTCCCCGAGCACCTCCAGCCCTACGCCCCCGGCCCCCACACCTTGGGCCGCTTCCTCGAGAACCAGCTCAACCCGAGTGACCCCGCGCCCGTCCCCGAGCCGGCCGAGGATCTCGAACCGCGCCGCCTCCAGTACGAGGCGGCCGACGCGATCGCCGAGCGCGCTGCGGCCGGCGGGCGGCAGTTCCTGCTGGCGGACGAGCCGGGCGTGGGCAAGACGATCTCCGCCGTGCTCGGCGCGAGCGCGGTGGGCGACCTCCGCGGTGCGCAGCGGGTGCTAGTGGTCGCCGACCGGCCCGCCGCGATCACGATCGGGCACTGGTGCCGCACCATCACCGCGCTCGGCGATGACGGGCTCGAATGGGTGGTGATCACCTGGGACCGTCTGGAGAAGGTGAAGGACTACGACTGGGAGGTGATCATCGCCGACGAGGCCCACGCCCTGCGGCGCACGAGCACCAAGCGGTGGAAGCTCTGGGCGAAGCTCTCCGCGCACAGCTCACCGCACCAGAAGGCGCCGTTCGTCATCGCAACCACCGCCACGCCCGGGCACACCCCGCTCGAGCTGCCCTATCTCGCCCCCGCCTACGCCCAGCGGTACGACGAGCCGATGACGCAGTGGACCTCCGTGAAGCAGCCCGGCGCCGACTTCGCCACCGCCCTTCAGCGCCACGGGATCGGGGTGGAGAAGGGTCGCTACGGCGCCACCTGGACCACCGACGCGACCCGTCGGGCGGAGGATCTGGCGCTGGTGCGGGGCTGGCTCGAGGAGGCGCAGCCACCTGCGATGCTGCATCGCGCGGCACCGTGGGGTCCGGTGCCGATTTCCGGGATGCCGGTGTCGCTCACCCCCGCCGAGCGGGCGGCCTATGACGCCGAATGGGGCGAGTTCTGCCGCGAGATGGATATCGCCCGCCGCGGTCGGAACACCGCCAAGGGGCGCGCGGCGCTGCTGCGGTTCCGGCAGAAGGCCGGGCTGATCCGGGTGGATTCGACCGTGGCGTGGATCGCCCAGCAGGTCGAGGCCGAGCGGCAGGTGGCGTGCTCGGTCGAGTTCGTGGGCACCGCCGCGGAGCCGATCGTCGAGCGGCTGCAGGACTCGGGCCTGCAGGTCGCGACGATCTTCGGGCGGGACCGCTTCGACGTCGAGGCGGAGCGCCTGCGGTTCCAGACCGGGGAGGCGAAGGTGTGCGTGTTCACCACGGTCGCCTCGATCAGTCTGCACGCCGGCGAGACCCTCGAGAACGGTCGCCAGGCGAGCACCGAGCCGCGCATGGGCCTGTTCCACCAGGCCCGCTTCTCCGGCATCGCGGGCCGGCAGGTCACGGGCCGCACCCACCGCGACCACCAGGTCTCCCCCTGGCACATCGCCTATGCCCAGGGCACCGTCGAGGAGCAGGTCAGCAAGGTGATGGTGGAACGGATCGCTGCCGCCTCCGACACCGTGGGCGGCGATACCGCCGGCCTCACCGACGTGGCCCAGCTGCTCGGGGCGAACTGGCTGCCGGCGGCGAGCCTGACCGAGAGCGGCGCCTGAGCGGCACGCTCCGGCCACGGTGCTCGCGCCCTTCAGTCCTCGACGAGCCTCAACCCTCTGAACCGGTTCACCGCGGCGTGGACCTCGAGGGGTCGCGGCCGGGCGAGGTGGCCCGGGTGCCCTCGGTGCGGCGACAGGCTCTCCAGGCCTTCGGCGTCGAGGCGGTCGCACAGCGCGGTGATCGCCGCATCGAGCGTGGGGCGGGAGCCGTCCGGCCCGGGGCGCTCCAGCAGCTCGGCCAGGCGGTCCAGGGCGTGGGCGATCGCGGTGGTCTGCGCGGCATCGACCAGCTGCGAGACGGCCGCCAGGTCGATGTGCTCGCGCCCGAAGCGGATGGTGTCGTGTCCGCGGGCTGAGGCGGGCTTGGTCTTGCCCGTCGGCCGCAGAGAACCCGCGGCTGGGATCCGGGCTCGCGTCGGTCCGAAGACGGCGGTCTCGGGCTGCCCGGTGGGGTCGGCGAGCTCGCGGGCACGTGCGGTGACGTCGCGCGGCACATACTCCTGCAGCGCGATCACATGATCTGCGACGTCGAAGAACGCCCCGGACCCGCCCGCGACCAGCACGGTGGAGACCCCGCGCTCGGTGTGCAGCGGGCGGATCCGCTCCACGAACGGAGTGATGGGTTCGTGCTGGGCCGGGATCAGGGCTCGCATGCGGTCATCGCGGATCATGAAGTTGGTGGCCGAGGTGTCCTCGTCGATCAGCAGTGCAGAGGCGCCGGCATCCACCGCTTCGACGAGGGAGGCAGCCTGAGAGGTCGACCCCGAGGCGTTGGTGGTCGCGAAGCGCGTGGTGTCCGTGCCCGAGGGCAGGCCCGAGATGAACGGCGAGATATCGACCCCGGCCACGGCGCGACCGTCCTCGGCACGGACGGAGGCGACATCGTCGCGGGTGATCACCCACTCGCGGCCATCACCCTCCCGATGCGCGTAGACGCCCCGCTCGAGCGCCCGCAGCACCGTCGACTTGCCGTGGTAGCCGCCGCCGACGATGACGGTGATCCCCTCGGAAACGCCCATCCCGCTCACCCGGCGACCGCTGGGCAGGTCGAAGGAGGCGTGCAACGACTCGGGGCTGCGGAACGGGACGGCGCCCTGCTCGAGGGGCCGGTCGGAGTCCCCGGATCGCCGCGGGAGGATCGCACCCTCGCCCACGAAGGCCACCAGACCGCGGCCGCTCAGCTGCTCCCGCAATGCCTCCTGGTCCCGGTGGAGGGTGACGTGCGCTCGCAGGGCCTCGGCGTCGAGGCTCGCATGGCGCAGAGCCACCTCGGCGATCCTCGGCAGGTCCTCGGTGAGCAGCCGAGTCGCCTGGCGACCCCGGATCCGCCGACCGGCGGCGGGGAGCTGGACGGCGAGGCGCGCTTCGACCCCCTCGGCCGTGATCGCCACGCTGGTGCGTTCGAGGATCTCCTGCTGCGGGGTCCCGATGCTGACGCCTTCGCCGACCGTGCCCACAGCGGTCGCGACGGCGCGGGCCAGGTAGTCAGTCGTCGCGACGCATCCCGGGCGGTCGGTCAGGAGATCGTCCGGGAGGTCGGCGGTGTCGCGATCGATGACCAGGCGCATCAGGGAGGGCGGGGCGAAGGGATCCACCTGCACGTGGTCGATGATGAGGCGGCACGCGCCGAGGTCGTAGCTGCCCTTGAGCTGTTTGTAGGACCCGTATCCGCGGCCGTCGATCGACGTGAGGATCCTGGTCAGGGTGTCGGTGCCCTCGTGCATCTGCGGCATGCTCCTTCCGCTCGGGTGCTCAGCGTTCGAGGTCGGCCTGCAGCCGGGCGAGGGTGCGGCGGATGTTGCCCGCCTGGAACTCGTGGAAGGTGCGACCGCGGGTGACCAGCTTGTCGAAGCGCGCCGCCCAGGCATCCGACCACCCCGTGCGGTCATCCTGCCAGGTCTCCGTGACCCGGGTGCGCCCCTTCCCGACCGGCTCGAGGGTGTAGGTCCAGGTCGCGATCGCCCCACGCAGCAGGGGCGTGCGCAGGCCGATCCGATGGACCCGGAAGGCGAACCTCTCGCCGGGATCCGCCGCGATCACGGTGCAGGCGGTGGACCAGCGGCCGGGGCCCCGACGGTTGCGGCCCACGAACTCGTCCCCGACCGCGAGGGGCCCGCGGCCCGGCTCGGCCGTGCCCAGGTTCTCCGGGCTCCAGCGCCCCATCCGGGAAGGATCGGCGATCTCGCGGTAGAGGGTCATCGGCTCGGCAGCGATCTCGATGCTGTCGGAGACCTGCAGGGGGCGGGACATCGCGCCAGCGTGTCATACGGGACGGGGCCGGGTCGCGTCCCGAGCACCGGGGCGGCCGCGAGGGCGCGACGATCCGGCCGCTGTCACACCGCTGTGCGCACCCGATAGATGCTCGTGCTCGCGCAGATGTACAGCGTGCGGCCGTCCGCTCCGCCGAAGCAGCAGTTGGCGACCTTCTCGGGGACCGGGATCTCGCCGAGTCTCTCCCCCGCCGGGGTGAACACCTGGATCCCGCTCAGCGAGGAGCTCCACAGGTTCCCCTCACCATCGACGCGGAATCCGTCCGGCAGCCCGGGGCTCACCTCCACCAGGGGGCGGCCGTTCTTCGCGTGCCGGCCCTCGACCACGTCGTAGGCGTGGATCGAGTGGCCGCGGGGCCGGTCGGGATGCGGGTGGTTCTCGTCGGCCGGGGCGAGCGAGGAATCGGAGACGTACAGGATGCTCTCGTCCGGGGAGAAGGCCAGCCCGTTCGGCGCCTCGATGTCGATGACGACGGGAGTCAACGACCCGTCGGCCGGATCCCAGCGGAACACGTACCTATCGCCGTACTCCTCCTGGCCCGCATGCCCCTCGACAGGGCGCTTGATCCCGTAGGAGGGGTCGGTGAACCAGATCGTCCCGTCGGACTTCTCGACCACGTCATTGGGAGAGTTCAGCCGCGCCTGGCCGAAGTGGTCCACGAGGATCTCCGGGGCATACGGTGCGCCGGCCACGGAGGCGCCGCGGTCGATCTGCACGGCGCGCCGACCGTGGGAGCACTCGATCATCGCGCCGTCCGCGGCGAGCGTGCGGCCGTTGGTGAACTCGGCGTCGGTGCTGACCTCGACGGTGGTGCCATCGGACTCGGAGAACTCGAGCACTCGGTTGCCGGGGATGTCGCTGAAGCGCAGCACTCCTCGGGCCGGGATCCAGGCCGGGCCCTCGCACCAGCTGAATCCGGAGGCGACCTTCTCCAGGAGGGCGTTCGGGGCGAGCAGATCATCAAGCGCCATGGTCGAACCTTTCGCAGGAACGGGATCGGACGTCGTGCGGCTGCCGCCGCCTTCCCGGGCGGACTCGCTCAGCTCGCGCTCTGCGCGAAGAGGACGGGCAGCAGGAGGAGCACTCCGTCGATGCCGAGCAGGACGAAGCCGACGACCATCGACGTGCGGTGCAGACGGAGACGTGCGCGTCCGCACATCATGGGTGGGGTGCTCATGCCGCCCACGGTACGTTCCGCGACCTCGCCGTGACGCGCAAGAATCGACTTGTCCTACCGCCCCGACTGCTCAGGAGGCCGCCAGTGCTCGACCCGATCGCCCTCTCCTCCGACCTCATCCACCTCCCCAGCGTCTCGACCGACGCCGACGGGATGCGCGCCGTGCAGGGAACCGTTTCCGATGCCCTGCTCTCCGAGGTCCCGGACGCCCTGATCCGCTCGGGCGGAATGGACCGCCCGTGGACGCTCCTCTCCGTGCCCGGGAAGGTTCCGGCCCCTCTCTTCGCCTGTCACACCGACACCGTGCCCGTCGGGGACATCCGGCAGTGGGCCCGCGACCCCTTCGGCGGTGAGATCGAGGGCGGGATCCTCCACGGGCGCGGGGCGGTGGACATGAAGGGCGGCCTCGCGGCGGCGACCGCGGCGCTCGCCCGGGCCGCGGCACGAGGGGCCGGCGGACACCTGCTCCTCACTGCGGACGAGGAGATCGGATCCCTCGGTGCGCAGCGCACCGGAGAGGCACTTGCCGACCTGGACCTGGCCGGCATCATCATCCCCGAGGCCACAAACCTGCGCGTGTGCTGCAGCCATCGCGGGGCCTCCTGGCTCCGCCTCACCTCCCGCGGCAGGGCCGCCCATGGCTCCACGCCGGGTCGAGGCGTGAATGCGGTGCTCCGCCTCTCCCAGGCCCTCCGCAAGGCCCTGCCCACCGCCCCGGTTCGGCGGCACCCGGTGCTGGGTGCGGAGACGGTATCCATCGGCACGTTCCACGGCGGCGAGGCGACGAACATCGTGCCGGCCGAGGCCGTCGCGACGATCGACCAGCGCACCATCGGTGAGGCATCCTCGCTCAGCCGTCACTGGCGCGACGCCGACGGCATCGACGAGGTCGAGACGATCCTCGACCTCGCCCCGCTCAGCACCGACCCGGGGGCAGACTTCGTCCGGACACTGCCGTCCGCGACCGACCCCGACCCGGTCCCGTACTTCACCGACGGGTCCGTGCTCTCGGTGCTGCGTCCCGACGTACCGATCGTCGTGTGGGGGCCCGGAGACCCCGGACAGATGCATGCCGTCGATGAACAGCTCGATCTCACGCAGCTGACGGCCGCTTCGGAGCTGTTCGAGCGGGTTCTCCGGTCAGTGTCCTGACGGCGCTCCGACGACGGACTCGGCGATGCGCAGCTCCATGGGCAGGAGCCGCCGGACCGGGTCGGCGCCGTCCATCGCGGCCTCCACCATGTCCAGGGCGTTGCGTGCGAGGTCCTGGAGCGGCTGGACCACCGTGGAGAGCCGCGGCGAGACCCAAGCACCCTGCTCGATGCCGTCGAACCCGATGAGCGAAAGGTCCTCCGGGATGCGGACCCCGTGCATCGGTGCGGCCGATGCGATGCCGATCGCCACCACGTCGCTCCCCGCGAACACCGCGGTCGGAGGTTCGGGCAACCGCTGGACCTGCGACAGCGCGCTCGCGCCGAAGGAGCCGGAGTACGGCCCCTCGAGGACGAGCGCAGGATCAGTGGAAAGACCAGAATCGCGCAAAGCCTGCAGGTAGCCGCGGAGCCGATCGCGCGCGGAGAGGAGCCGACCCGGGCCCGCCACGTGGCCGATGCGCCGATGGCCCCGACTGATCAGGAACGTGGTCGCCTGATAGGCGCCCTCGAAATTGTCCGCGCCGACGAACGGGCGCTGCTCCGCAAGCTCGCCGTCGATCTTCTCGTCGAGGACCACGAAGGGGAATTCGTCGGGAACGCCGTCGAGCACGGCCGCGCTGCCGGTCATCGAGACCAGCACCGCAGCGTCACAGCTCCCGCCACCGGTGCGCGCGCTCTGCGCAACGATGGCTCGCTCCCTGCTCTCCAGTCCGTCCGAGACGAACACCGAGACCTCGAGCCCGCGATGGTGGGCAGCATCGGTCAGCGCCTGGGTGAGCTGCGCGAAGTAGGGGTTGGCGAGCTCAGGAATGATGAGGGCGAGCATGCCGATCTCTCGGCGCGGCGCGGAATACCCCCGCGCGCTCATCGCCGCACGGATCCGCTCTTCTGTGTCCGCTCTGAGCTGGAGCTCCCCCTTGAGGTAGCGCGAGACCGTCGAGGTCGAGACTCCAGCCTCCCTCGCAACAGCGGTGATCGACATGTGGCCCCTTTCGATGGCGATGCACCGCAAGGGTACGCGCGAAAGGCTTGCCTTCTCGGTCGCGCACCCCTATCGTCATCCGTGACAATCGTTGCGCAGGCGTTGCGCAACCCTCTAGTTCGAGGAGGAACACAGATGGCCAAGGTGCTTCTGGCGGGAGAGTCGTGGGTCAGTGCGACCATCGACCACAAGGGCTACGACCCCTTCCCCCACACCCAGGTGGAGATCGGCTGCGCACGCCTGCTCGAGGTGCTGCGCGACGGTGGCCACGAGGTCACCCACCTGCGCTCGCACGACGTCGCCGAGCAATTTCCGCTCACGCGAGAGGAGCTCGACGCGTACGACGTGGTGCTGCTCTCCGACGTCGGCTCCAACACGCTGCTGCTTCCGCCGCAGGTCTTCGCTCAGGGGCGCCCCGCACCGAACCGCCTGCATCTGCTGCGCGACTGGGTCCGCGACGGCGGAGGACTGATGATGGCCGGCGGCTACCTCTCCTTCCAGGGCTTCGGCGCGAAGGCGAACTACGCCGGAACGGCGATCGAAGAGGTCCTCCCGGTGGACATGCACCGCTGGGACGACCGCGTGGAGTCACCGCAGGGCGTTCAGGGCCATCTCACCGGTTCCGAGCACCCCGTCACCTCCGGCCTCGATGCCGAGTGGCCGATCCTGCTGGGCTATCAGCAGCTCATCGCCAAGTCCGACGCCGACGTCCTCGCGGAGGTCAATGGCGAGCCGCTCCTCACGGTGCGCACGGTCGGCACCGGCCGGACCCTCGCCTTCGCTTCGGACGTCTCGCCCCACTGGGCTCCGGAGGAGTTCATGGCGTGGGACGGCTACGCTTCCCTGTTCTGCCAGGCGATCAGCTGGCTCGCCGCCGAGACTCTGGATGAGGAGGCGTGACATGACCACCACTCAGGACAGCGTCGTCCATGACCGACCTCCCGTCGCGAAGACCGCCTCCGTCGGCATCTTCGTCCTGTTCACGATCCTCGCTGGCATGCTGGGGCCGATGCAGTCGGCCGTCAACGGCCGCCTCGGCACCGACCTCGGGGACGGCCATCTCGCCTCGATCGTGTCGTTCGGTAGCGGCCTGGTGCTGATGTTCCTCATCATCCTGCCCCGCTCCGGAACGCGGGCGGCCTTCCTCGGCCTCCCCGGACACCTGCGCCGTGGCACGATCCCCTGGCCGAACTTCTTCGCCGGACTGTGCGGCGCCGTGATCGTGCTCTCCGAGGGCATCTCCGTCGGCGCTCTCGGAGTGGCCACCTTCCAGACGGCACTGATCTCCGGCATGGTCATCTCGGGTGTCGTCTGCGACCGGCTCGGAATCGGCGTGCAGTTCAAGCAGGCGCTGAGCGTGTTCCGCATTCTCGGCGCGCTGCTCGCCGTGGTCGCGACCGTCCTGGTCGTCTCCCCCAGCTTCGAGGTCCCCCACGCCATGGCCCTCGTGCTGCTCCCCTTCGCCGGCGGGCTCCTCGCCGGGTGGCAGCCTGCAGGCAACTCGAACATCGGCAAGCTCGCCGGCTCGATGCTGGTCTCCATCACCTGGAACTTCCTCATCGGCTTCGTGTTCCTCACCGGAGCTTTCCTGCTCCGACTGGCCGTCGGCCACGCCACGTTCTCCCTGCCCGACACCTGGTGGATGTACCTCGGCGGCCCTCTCGGGCTCGCATCGATCGCGCTGATGGCGCTCCTGGTCCGCCGCCTCGGACTCCTCCTGCTGGCCCTCGCCTCGACCGCCGGTCAGCTCGTCGGTTCGATCCTGATCGACTCGCTGCTCCCCGGCATGGGGACGGTGCACCTCGTCACCGTTGTCGGCGCACTCGTCGCCCTGTGCGCCTCGGGCATCGCGATGATCCCATCAAGGATGGTGCGCGGGCACGAAGCCATGCGCCCCGTCGATGCCCAAGGTGCCATCGATGTCCAGGCCGACGTCGCCGACGTCGCGTCCACCGCCCGGGACGAGCGCCCATGAGGCCCGCCATCAATACCGTGCAGACTGTGGCCGGCCCGGTGGACGCCGCCGAACTCGGTATCGTGCTCCCACACGAACACCTGTTCAACGATCTGAGCACCTGCCTGGTCGCACCGAACTTCGGGTTCAGCCACGTCCTACCGGACCGGGCCGTCACACCATCGCTGCAGTGGGCCCTCAAGCAAGATCCGTACTGCAGCCGGGACAACATCGCGCCCAAAGAGTTCGACAGCGTGGCCCGGGAGGCCACGGCGTTCCAGGAGGTGGGCGGCGGCACGATCGTCGATGCGACCGGTTCGGCCGGCATCGGCCGCTCCCCCACGGACCTCGTCCGCCTCTCCCAGATCACAGGACTGCACGTCGTCATGTCGACGGCCCCCTACCTCGAGAAGTTCGAGGGCTCGCGACTCGCCGCCGACGTCGACCATCTGGCCGAGGAGATTCTTCACGAGCTGAGCGGCGGGGTCGGCGAGGAGCGCATTCGTGCGGGCATGATCGGCGAGGTGGGCGTCTCCCCGGAATTCACCGAGGGTGAGCGCACGGGCCTTCGGGCCGCCGCGCTCGCACAGTGCGAGAGCGGCGGCACGGCGATGAACATCCACATGCCCGGATGGCAGCGCCGCGGTGGCGAGGTGCTCGACATCGCGCTCAAGGAGATGGGCGCGGATCCGGCGAAGGTCTCGCTCGCGCACAGCGACCCCTCCGGCGCGGACCTCGATTACCAGCTGCGGCTGCTCGAGCGAGGGGTATGGCTCGAGTTCGACATGATCGGACTGGACATCACGTTCCCCGGCGAGGGCGCGTCACCGGCCATGACCGACACGGCCGACGCCGTCGCCCGACTCGTCGACCGGGGCTATGCAGGCCAGATCCTCCTCAGTCATGATCTGTTCCTCAAGCAGATGTGGAACCAAGCGGGAGGCAACGGGTTCGTGCTCGTGCCTACTGTCTTCCTGTCCCTGCTCGAGGCCCGCGGGATCGATCGCGACGTCGCCGCGCAGCTGGTCACCGACAATCCCCAGCGCTACCTCGGAGGAGGCGGAACGCCATGAACGGACTGGACGGATCGACCGGCAAGCGCACCCTGTCCGCACAGCACGTGCTGGTCGTCGGCTCGGTGAACATCGACCTCGTCCTCGACGTATCCCGGCACCCGTCCCCCGGGGAGACCATCGCCGGCCACGCCGTGCGTCGCTCTCCGGGAGGGAAGGGAGCGAACCAGGCCTGCGCCGCAGCCCGGCTCGGTGCCCCGGTCGCCTTCGCCGGGCGCTCCGGGACCGGGCCCGAGTCGGATCTCGCCCTGGACCTGCTGCGCGGCGCGGGAACCGAGCTGGCGATGTCTTCGCAGATCGACGGTGAGGAGACCGGACTCGCGGTCGTGACCGTCGACGCCTCCGGAGAGAACAGCATCGTGGTGGTGCCGGGGGCCAACGGCTCGTGGACCGCTGAGGGCATCCGCGCACTGCGGGATGCTATCGACCAGGCCGCGATCGTCGTCGCCCAGGGCGAGATCCCGGTGGCCGCCGTGGAGGAGCTCGCCGCACTCTGCACGTCACTGGACACCCGGTTCCTACTCAACCTGGCACCCGTGATCCCCGTCGGCCGCGAGACCCTCCTGGCGGCGGACCCCCTGGTCGTCAACGAACACGAGGGACGCATGGCCCTGTCGATCATCAGTGCCGCAGAGGAACCGGGCGATGACGAAGCCACCGCCCTCGCACTGCGCAGGGCCGGTGTGCGATCGGTGGTCATGACGCGGGGCGCCCAGGGAGCGATCGTCAGCATCGGCGACGAGCTCACCGTGTTCCCCTCCCCGGCGGTGAGCGCAGTGGACACGACCGGCGCGGGCGACGCATTCGTCGGCGCGCTCGCGACGGGCATCGCCCGCGGGGAGAGCCTCCACGAATCATGCCTGCTGGCCGTACGCGTCGGGGCGTCCGCCGTGACGCGGCACGGCGCCCAGCCGTCGTACCCCTGGGCGGGCGACGAGCTCCCCTGAGCAGCAGCAGCTGCTGCGTCAGCCCCTCACAGCCGACTCTGCTCCGTCGACCGCACCGGGATCAGGGTCTTGCGGGTGACGACCGTGGCGGGCCAAGCGGCCGCCGGCGGCGACCATGGGTACGGGCACTGCTGTCGGTGACGCATCGCCACGCACGAACCGGGAATCTCCGTCCATCGCGTGTATGCCCGGCTTTGCATACGGCGCTCGTCCTCGTCTCCTCGGGGATCTTCACCCGGGACTGCCCCTGGGCTGCAGTGCTCCCGCTCAACGTGCGCGAGCTGTACGTTCGTGAGCGGCGTCGGGTGCTGCTCGTCGGCCGAGGTGGACCCACCGCTCACCTCGGTCGCGCTCACCGCGGTCGCTCGTCGTCGGTCGCGAATCCTTCGCGCGCCGTGCGCTCCTCAAGCGTCTCGAGCTCCTGGAAGAACGTCACCTGCCACCCGGACGGGCCCTGCACCCTCGCGTTGAGCGTGCGGAACGGGGTGCGGGTGGGCGGCGCCAGGAGCGCGGCGCCGTGCTCCTCGGAGGTGGCGACGGCCTGCGCGGTGTCCGGGACCTCGAGGGCGATGCGGAGAGTCGGGCCCTGCGTGCTCGTCGCGTTCTCGACCTCGTCGATCGCCCGAGCGTGCGCGGGGCTCGCGAGTTCGAGGGTGGCGGTCCCGGCGTGCAGGATCGCCACCCGGTCCTCGCCCTCGGTGGCGAAGGCGGGCTGCTCGGGCATGCCGAGCACGTCGCGGTAGAACCGCAGCGCTTCATCGAAGTCGTCGGTCTCGATGATCAGTCGCAGCTGGCTGGGAGTGTTCGTCGTCATGGTGCCCATCCTCGACGCTGACATGCGTGTCAGGGGCAAGTCCCAGGCGGTGCCGCAGCAGTCCGAGCTCCCTCAGCTCCCGATCGATCGCCTGCCTCTCGCCGCGCAGGCGGCGCTCCGCTGCGGCGAGCGCGTCCCCGAGCAGGGCGCCGTCCACCGCGGGAGCGCTCATCGCGGGCAGCAGCTCCTGGATCACGGCGCTGCAGAATCCGGCGGCGAACAGCTCCTGGATCTGCCGCACGGCGGCCTCGTGGGCAGGGGTGTACACGCGCTGACCGGACGGGGTGCGTTCGGGCGCCAGCAGCCCCTGCTGCTCGTAGTAGCGCAGCGAACGGGGACTGGCCCCGGTGCGCGCGGAGAGCTCTCCGATCCTCACTCGATGCTCACCCTCCCGCTCGCGCCGTCGATCGTGATCAGCTGCCCGGTGCGGATCTGCGTGGTCGCGCCCTTCACGCAGATCACGGCGGGGATGCCGTACTCGCGGGCGACGGTGGGACCGTGGGCCATGGCCGCACCGGTCTCGGTGACGAGCCCCGCGGCCGTGAGGAACAGCGGGGTCCAGCCGGGATCGGTGGTGGGGGCGACCAGGATCTCGCCGGGTTCGATGCGCGCCCCGCGGGGATCCGTGATCACCCGGGCGCGCCCGGTCGCCCGGCCCGGGGCGGCGCCCGCTCCGCGGAGACCGTCAGCGTGCTCGAGCACGGGGAGGGTGGCCTCGACGTCGGTGCCGTCGGAGAGGAGCACCACCGGCACGTGACGGCGCCGCAGCTCCCGCTCGTGGGTGGCGCGTCGCTGCGCGACCAGCTCCCGCTGGTCCGTGCCGTCGCGGGCGGCGGCGCGCGCCTCGTCCAGCTCGAGGAACATGATGTCCTCGGCGTCCTCGAGCTGCCCCTGCGCGGCGAGGAGCGCCCCGGCGGCGAGCAGGTGCCGCCGCACCTGACCGAGCGCGAACAGCCAGAGAAACTTCGGGAACTCGCGCAGGCCGATGAGCTGGCGGGTACGGCGCAGGAGGAGGCCGACCAGCGGCGCGAGGGGTCTGCGACGGTCCCGGACCCGCTGTACCAGCTGCGTGATCGCGGCCTCTCCCTCCTCGGCGGCGCGCCGGAAGCGGACGTCGGGGGCCTGGACGGGGTCGGTCAGGCGCAGGTAGTTCGCGAGCGCGTCGAACACGGGCGCGGGGTCCTCGCCCCAGCGCGGCACGCCCACATCGATCTCGGCCGCGCCCCGGTGGCCGTACTCGGCCAGGAACCGCTCCAGGCCGATATCGGGCAGCGTGCCCTCGCGGAGCATATGGACCAGCTGCGCGACCGGGGTCCCGGTGAGCAGCTCGCGGTGCTCCGCGGCCTCGGCCGCGATCCGCCACAGCTCCAGGTCCATCTCGGTGGTGACGTTGTGCGGGGCGCCGCGCACCACCTCGGAGACCTCGCTCTCCGTGGCGAGGCCGTGCAGCAGCCCGGTGGCGAGGCTCTGGCAGCCCATCGCGACCCACAGCGGGTTCAGCGAGCGGAGCACCGGCCCGTCCAGCACCTGCAGGTGGACGCGCTCGGCGACGTCGAGGTGCTCGGCCACCGTCGAGGCGTCCGTCGGCGCCTCGCACGCCTCGCGCACCGCGCCGGCGGAGGCGAGGATCTCGCGACGTTCGGCCTCAGGCCTGCGCAGGACGGCGACCACACCCCGCGCGATCGGCGGTGCGCTGCGGATCACCGTCCGCGCGACGGCGCCCAGCGGAATCCGCAGGCGCTGGGCGGTCAGCCGTGGATCCTGGACGATCTGCTCGATGACGGGGACCACGCGGGGGCCGTAGGTCGCCATCATCTCGGGCAGCTGCCGGCGGATGCCGGGGCTGCGCACGAAGGGGGTGAGGTCGAGGAACATCCGTCCGCCGATGAAGCGGAGCAGCGCCGGGACCTCCAGAGCGGTCGCCCCGAACAGGTCGAGCCACTGCCGGGTGATCCGGAGCATCACGGAGGCACCCATCGGCGTCGTGGGCCGCTGCATGCCCTGCATGTGCCCGGCCTCCATGTACACGCGCAGCTGTCCGTCCTCGGACTCCGGCAGGGGGAACAGGCTGGTGATGCCCCGGGACTGCAGCAGCCAGAGGACGCCGTCGGCGTCGTAGGCCCATTCGATGTCCTGCGGCGCTCCGACGTGCTCCTGGATACGGCGGCCGACGCTCCGCAGCTCGGTGAGCTGGGCACGGTCCAGGCAGCCCTCCGCGTGCGGCCCGATCACCTCGCCCAGCACGTAGTGGTCGGCGTCGACGGTGCCGTCGACCACCGCCGTCCCCGACCCCGCAGCGGCGTCCACGACCATCTCGCCGCGGGTGCCGGTGAGCGGGTTCGCGGTGAACAGGACGCCCGCGGCCCGCGGCGCGATCATGGTCTGGACCACGACGGCCATCCGCGAGCCGTCGATGCCGTGCGCCGCGCGGTAGGCGAGGGCCCGCTCCGAGTCGAGCGACGCCCAGCAGGTCTCGATCGCGGCGAGCAGGTCCTCCAGGCCCGTGACGTCCAGGAGCGTGTCCTGCTGACCGGCGAAGCTGGCCCCGGGGAGGTCCTCCGCGGTGGCGCTGGAGCGGACGGCCACGGGCACGTCCTCCCCCAGCGCGGCATAGGCCGCCTCGACCTCCTCGCGCGGGATGCGACCGGCCCCGAAGGCGTCGGTGGTCAGGCAGAACCCTGCGGGGACCCGCTCCCCGGCGGCGATCAGCACGGCCAGCCCGGCGGCCTTCCCCCCGATCCGCTCGAGATCCGCCGGGTCCAGCTCGGTCAGCGGGATCACCGTCATCGCAGCACCTCTCTCCACGCGTTCCATGCGTCAGGGCCTCGGCCTCGGCGCGCATCGTCACGGCGCGGGCCTCTGCCTGACGACGCCGATCGTACGCTTCGGCGTCCTCCTCGGCCTGCTCGGCCTCCGCGCGGGCCGACGGCCGGTGCATGCTGGACGACTCCTTCCCCATGTGACAACATTGTTGTCATGATGGATCGTGGAGAGCTCGTCGACCAGGTCCTGGGCCTGGTCCGTCCCGTAGTGCTGAACTCCTCCCGGGTGGTCGAGTCCCGGGTTCGGGAGGAGGGCTGGACGGTAGGGATGCGCGCGGTGGCGCTCGAGCTGTCACGGCGAGGCCCGGAGACCGTGCCCGCGATCGGCGCGGCCATGGATCTTCCCCGCCAGGCGGTGCAGCGCCATGCGGACGAGCTGATCGCACGAGGGCATGCGGTCAGCACCACCAATCCACACCACCGGCGCTCCGTCCTGATCGAGCTGACGGAGCCGGGCAGGCGCGCGCTCGCACGCGCCCGGGATGCCGAGCGCGCCGCCATGTCCACGCTGGCCCCCGACTGCAGCGAGTCCGAGCTGCGCACGGCGCTCACCGTGCTCGCGACCCTCGATCGTGACATCCGGGCCCTGGCCCGCTCCGGAACTCGGCGCGGACAGGAGTGACCGTGCGCTCCAGACAGGACATATTCATCGCCACCACCAGGAACCGTCTGCACCTCGCCGACGTCCTGGACGGGCTGAGCGAGGACCAATGGAACCGGGACTCCCTGTGCGATGGCTGGACCGTGCGCCACGTCGCGGCGCACCTGCTGCAGCACGCCTTCGTCGGCTTCCCCCGGTTCTTCGCCGTCTCCCTGCGCTACCGGGGCAGCACGGACGCCACCATCGACCACTTCGCGCGTCGACTGGCCCGGCTGGACACCTCGACCCTGGTCCGCACGCTGCGTCAGCACGCCGAGGATCAGGTCGATCCGCCCCGCGTGGGCCCCTGGGGCCCCTTCGCGGAGACCTGCATCCACCTGCGGGACATCTCCCGCCCCCTGGACCTCGAGGCGGACGTCCCCTCGGAGGACTGGGCACACCTGCTCGGTCAGCTGACCGCGCCCGGTGCCCCTCCGGCGCTGGTCCGCCCCGGCCGCGGCGCGGGGCTCGCCTTCGTCGCAACGGACACGGGCTCGCGCCATGGTCAGGGGCCGCTGGTGAGCGGAACCGCCGAGGCCCTGTGCATGGCATTGGCCGGACGTCGATCCGCGCTGTCCGACCTCTCCGGGCCCGGCGTCGAGGTGCTCCGAGGCCGGTGAGACCCGGGACGATCAGATCGACGAGAGCGTGAGAGCCTGCTCGGTGCGCCCTCCGGGGCGAGCTCACCGGCGCCCCGTTCACACGCCGCCATGCACGAGACACCATCGCGGCGCCGGACTACTCTCAACCGGAACGGCCCGCCTGCCCGACCGACCACGGAGTACGACCATGCCCCAGAACCTCCTCACCGAGCGCCTCGACGCCGGCCCCGTCATCTGCGCGGAGGGCTTCCTGTTCGAGCTCGAGCGCCGCGGCTACCTGACCGCCGGAGAATTCGTCCCCGAGGTAGCCCTCGAGCATCCGGAGGCCCTGCGGTCCCTGCACGTGGACTTCCAGCGCGCCGGCTCCGACATCGTCGAGGCGTTCACCTACAACGGCCACCGCGAGAAGATGCGAGTGATCGGCAAGGAGGAGCTGCTGGAGCCGCTGAACCGCTCCGCGCTGCGCATCGCCCGTGAGGTCGCCGACGCGGTGCCCGGGAACCTGATGGCCGGCAACATCTCGAACTCGAACATCTGGGACCCGGCGGACCCCGCCCGGCAGTCCGAGGTACGCGGCATGTTCGAGGAGATGGTCGGCTGGGCCGTCGAGGAGGGCGCGGACCTCATCATCGGCGAGACCTTCTACTACGCCGGCGAGGCGCTCGCGGCTCTCGAGGTGGCGAAGGCCTCCGGACTGCCCGTGGTGCTCACGCTCGCGCCGATGGCATTCCAGGAGATGGCCGACGGGGCAGGGATCGTCGAGACCGCCCAACGCCTGGAGCAGGGCGGGGCCGACGTCGTCGGGCTGAACTGCTTCCGGGGCCCGGCGACCCTGATGCCGTGGCTGCGGCAGATCCGCGAGGCGGTCTCCTGTCACGTGGGCGCGCTGCCGATCCCCTACCGGACGACGGAGGCGGAGCCGACGTTCTTCAACCTCTCGGACGCCGCAGCGACCGTGCCCTCCCCGCACGGACGCACCTTCCCCACGGCCCTGGACCCCCTGCTCGCCAATCGCTACGAGATCCGGGCCTTCGCCGAGGAGGCCTACGCACTGGGCGTGAACTACCTGGGCGTGTGCTGCGGCGCCGCCCCGATCCACATCCGCGAAGTCGCCGAGGCCGTGGGCCGCACCCCGGAAGCCAGCCGGTTCTCCGAGAACATGGCGAACCATTTCATGTACGGCAGCAACGAGCGCCTGCCCGAGCACGTGGTGGGGCTCGGCGGGCGAGCCTGACCGGGGGCGGCGTGTGCGCGTCGGGGCCCGCCGTCGGGCTCTCGGCGGGCCCGCCCTGCTGCCGGCGCCGCCGGGCGGGTCCTACGCCCCCGCTGCTCGCGCGGCCCGACGGTAGAGCTCGCGCAGATCGCTCCCGGGCTCCCGGATCCACGCCTGCCCCGCGACGTCAAGACAGGCGATGGCACTGGCGACGATGGCGTCAGCAGCGGGCGGCCGTGCGTCGCCGCCGCCCGCCTCGAGCCGGCGCTGGATGTTCGGCACCATGAGCTCCTGCCACTGGAGGTGCTTCTCGATGCTGCGGGCACGGAGCGACGGCGTCCCGTACAGCATCTCCGCTTCCTTCCTCATGGCCTCATCGCCCGGAGCCTGCTCGGCGACCCGCCAGAAAGCCTCCTCGATCGCCTCCCAGGGCGGCACGTCCAGAGGGACCGCCTCGAGTGCCTCCTGCACCTTCGCGCCTTCCCCGGCGAGGTCCCCCAGAACCACATCTTCCTTCGTCCCGAAGTACCGGAAGAAGGAGCGTCTCGAGATGCCTGCGGCGGCAACGATCTGATCGATCGTGGTGTTCTCGAACCCCTGCTGCAGGAACAGCCCCATCGCCGTCCGCGCGATCTCGGCATGGGCGGCTCGCCGCGCCCGCGTCCACAATCTGTCGTCCTTCATGCCCGCATCGTATCCTCCGTGCCCCGTTGACACTCAGTGCCACCTAGACATAGCGTGCCTCATATCGTTCGCGCACCCGCTGTCGCCGGAGGAGGCACGATGCCGTCGCACCGGAACCTGCAGAACCACACCGTCGCCGTCACCGGGGCGAGCTCGGGGATCGGCGCCGCCTTCGCGCATGCCCTCGCCGGGCGCGGCGCGGGTCTGGTCCTCATCGCGCGACGACGCGACCGCCTCGAACAGCTCGCCGGCACGCTGCGGGCGGAGCACGGCGCAGCTGTCACGGTCGTGCCGCTGGACCTCGCCTCCCCCGACGCAGTGACCGAGCTCCGCAGCGCGCTCGATGCCGCCGGAGTCGCGGTCACCTCGCTGATCAACAACGCCGGATTCGGCAGCTTCGGCGAGTTCCTCCACGACGACCCCGCGCGCCTAAACGAGATGATCGCGGTGGACATCACCGCTCCGGTGCAGCTCAGCCGCGCTTTCCTGCCCGACATCATCGCGGCGGAGGGGTTCCTCATCAACGTCGCCAGCATGGCCGCCTACGCGCCGACGCCTCGCATGGCCGTCTACGGCGGGGCGAAGGCTTTCGTGCTGAGCTGGACAGAGGCGTTGTGGGCGGAGACCCGCCACACCGGAGCGACCGTCTTCGCGCTCTCCCCCGGCGCCACCAGCACGGAGTTCAACGCCGTCGTCGGCACGGACGACGCGACGGCGGGCGCCTCGATGCGCACGGCCGAGGATTTGGTCGCGACCGCCATGGCGCATCTCGAGCACCGCTCACCCGGGCCGAGCACGATCGATGGCCGCCAGAACCGTCTCGCCGCCCTTGCCGGTCGCGTCCTGAGCCGGCGCACCCTCGCCGTGATGACGCACCGGCTCACTGCTGCCTCCGACTGAGCTGTGGCGCGGACCCGAGATGATCGGCGCCGCTGCGGCTCGTCGGCCCGGGCGAGCGCCTGTGGGTGCTCGTCGTAGATCGACCGAATCCCTCCACTTTGGCACCCGTGAAGCTCAGTGGACCGCGGTGACTACTGCCCCCGCCCCGCAGCCGTCCGGATCACCTCGGGATCGATCCGCCGCACCGCCTCCCCTGTCAGGCCGCGCGCGGCGACGTGGTCGCTGTGCAGCGCCTCGATCCTCTCGGCGAAGTTCCGGGCCCAGCGGCCGTTGGAGCGATCGTGCTCGGGAAGGTTTTGGTACGCCTCGGCCGCGGCCTCCTCGAGCAGATCGCCGTCGAACTCCCAGCGCGGGGCGAGGGTCGCCGAGACGATGCGCGCCACCTCCTGCGGGGAGAAGTCGGGGAACTCGATGACCAGCGGGATGCGTGAGCGCAGTCCCGGGTTCGCGGCGAGGAACTCGTCCATCGGCTCGGTGTATCCGGCGAAGATCGCCACGAATCGGTCGCGGTCGCTCTCCAGCCGGGTCATGAGGGTCTCGACGGCGAGCTTGCCGAAGTCGTTCGGTGTGGCCTCGACGGTGAGCTGGTACGCCTCGTCCACGAACAGCACCCCGCCCATCGCCTCGTCCACGGCGGCGGCGGTGCGCTGCTCGGTGTGCCCGATCCACGAGCCCACCAGGCTGCTGCGCTCCACCACCTTGACTTGCGGGGTGGAGAGGACCCCGAGGTTGTGGAACAGCTGCGCGATGAGCCGGGCGACCGTCGTCTTGCCGGTGCCCGGGTTGCCGGAGAACACCATGTGGTAGCTGGGCCGCTGGGTGTCGCCGTCGAGCTCGAGGCGCTGCCGGTCCAGCGCGACCCGGTTGACGAGGCTGCGCACCCAGGTCTTCACCGGGGCGAGGCCCACCATCTGGTCGAGCTCCTCCAGCAGCGCCTCCACGGTGCGCTCCTTGTGCTCGCTGCTGCCGCCACCGATCGCGGCGAGGTCCTCGTCGCGGATGTGAGTGAGGTCCTCCACCGCGGAGCTCGGCGCGGCCATCACGCGGCGCACCATCTCCTTGACCAGGCTCTCGTTGAGGTTCCGCACCCAGCGACCGTTGCTGCGATCGGTGCTGCGCCCGTAGAGCGCGGTGACGGTGCGGCGGTAACGCTCCTCATCGACCACGTAGTCGTTGGAGAGCAGGTCGCGGTACCCGATCTCCGCGATCTGCCGCGGCGAGTAGTCCTCGAAGTCGAACCGGTTGGGGACACGGGACTGCAGGCCGGGGTTCATCCGCAGGAAGTCCTGCATCCGATCCGCATATCCAGCGAAAATCACCACCACGCCGTCGCGATTGTTCTCCATGAAGGTGATCAGCGCATCGACCGCCTCCTGGGCGAACTCGTTGTTCTTCTCCTGGTACAGCGAGTAGGCCTCGTCGATGAACAGCACGCCGCCGCGGGCGGATTCGAGCACGTCCACCGTCTTCTTCGCCGAGGCGCCGATCCGGTCGCTGACCAGGTCACGCCGCCCCACCTCCACGAAAGTGTCGGAGCTGATCGCCCCTGACTCGTGCAGCACCCGGCCCAGCAAGCGGGCGACGGTGGTCTTCCCGGTCCCCGGATTGCCCAGGAACAGGGAGTGCATGCTCATCCCCGTGGTGCGCAGTCCGCTCTGCGCCCGGATCTGGTTGAACCGGACCATCTGGGTGAAGCCCTGAATCTGCTCCTTCACCGTCTCCAGGCCGGTGAGTGCCAGGATCTCGGCGAGCGCGTCCGGCGGCGCCGCGTCGGTCTCGCCGCTGTCGGCGTCGGCCGGGACGGGGTCCCCCGCGCCGACGGAGGCGGGTGCCGGCCCGGCAGGTTCGAGCGCCCCCTCCCCCGCGGCGGCCTCCGCCGTCTCGACGGAGGCCGCGGCCTGGGGCGCGGCCGTGGTGACGCTGCCCTGCGGGGCCGCGGCGGCGGGTTCGTCATCGAGGTATTCGACACCGCGGCCGGTGACCGTGGCCTCCCCGCCGTCCTCGCGCACCACATAGGTGCTCGCTCCCGGCGGTGTGCGGAGCTCGTCGATGCGCAGCTCGGCGGCGCTGGAGTACATCTCGAGCTGCTCGAACTCGGCATCGACCCTCCCCAGATGGACGGTGGCGCCGCCGAGCGCGACCACCTGGCGCTTCTCGTCCTCGTTGTCGTGGAGCGTCACGTCGCCGGTGACATCCGCACCGCTGCCGGCCAGGACCATCAGGGCATCGCAGTTCGTGAGCCGCGCGGTGCCACCGCCGACGACGCGCAACCAACCGAGCGCGCTGTCATCGGCCACGAGATCCGCGCCGTCGACGTCGACCACCCCGCGCTGCTGATCGGACGCCGCCGCCACGGTGCAGCCGGTGAACGTGGCGGAGGCACCCCTGCCCAGGTAGACGGCAGCCAGTTCGGTCCCGTCGGAGGGTTCGAGGAGGACATCCTCGAGGGTGAGGGTGCTCCCCTGCGCGGCCTGGACCGCGTTCGAGGTCGCACGGGCCCGCAGCGTGAGGCCGGAGATCGAGGCCTCGGCATCCTCGTAGGTGGCGAGGCAGCCGTGCAGCACCGTCCGGTCGGAGCCGCTGCCGCGCAGATGCATGCGGATCGACAGCATGGCGCCGACATCGTCGAGGTAGTACTCGCCCGGATCGAGCACGATCGTGTCGCCGGCCTTGACCTTCGGCTGGATCTCCCGCATGAAGGCTCGGGCGGCCGAAAGCGGCCAGTGGACCTCCTTGGGGACGGGAGGGGCATCGGGGTCATGGATCCGCACCGAGGGGCTGTCGCTGCGCACGAGCCCGGCGCCCTTGGCGATGACGAGGTACTCCTCCCCTGCCGGCAGGATCGCCTCGCCGATCTCCAGCGAGCTCTCCTCGCACAGCGCCTCCCACTCCCCACGAGGTGCGTCGAGCCTGCCGATCCGGCACACCGTCTCGCCCTCGAGCACCAGGGAGCGCTTGCCCGGCCCGGGCGCCACCTTGAGAACGTCCGCATCGATCCGGGAGCGGCTCGACGCGATGATCGAGCTGGCCGCCGTGTGGGAGAGCGTCGCAGTGCTGGCGGTGGCCCAGACGTGCCCGAGCGTGGACTGCTCCGCCGTGAACGTGGACCCCGTCTGCAGGGTGATGGTCTGCGCTCCGGGAGCGCCGCGCACCTCGCACTCTCGCAGGCTGAGCAGGCCGCTCTTGCAGTAGAGCGCCGGGTACTTGCCGGCCGGATCGCCGACGATGATGCAGCGATCGAGCGTGGCCCGCGCACCCGGCTTCGGCATGTGCACGGCGTTCGAGAAGTGCGGCGCGCGCAGGGTGAGGTCGCGGAACGCCGCGTTCCCGGTGACATCGACACGGGTCTGGAGCACCACCTCCGACGGGTCGCTGCCGACGCCCTGGAAGGTCAGGTGGTAGATCGGGATCGTCTCGATCACGTACTCCCCCGGGGCGAGCTGGATCTTGTCCCCCGGCTTCGCGAGGTGCAGCGCCTCGCCCAGGGTCTTCCCGAACATCCCCGACTTCACCTTGATCGTCGCCATCGTCGACGTCCTCCCCCTGGTCGTTTCCGGCACGGGGTCGCACCACTTCCCGTCGACGCCGGCATCGCGTCACCGACGGGTCAAGGCGGTCCCTCCGAGGGCCACCCTAGAGCCGGATGTCGACGCGTGGCGGGGTCTGATCGGATCGCAAGCCAACGGGGTCGCCGCGCCCGCACGCTCTCCCGGTCACAGCTGGCCCTGCTCCTTCGACCCGGCCGGGATCAGGGCCATGCGGGTGACCAGCGTGGGCTTGTCGAGCAGATCCTCGACGTCACCTCGCAGGATGGCCTCCGCCGCGCCGCCGGCGTGGGCACCGGGCTTCTCGCGCAGCTCCGGGCCGATGTCGCTGACCACCACGCCGACGCCCGCAAGCTCCTCGGTGATGGGCCGGGCTGCGAGTCCACCCGATGGATGACATCCAGGGTCGCGAGGCCCGCGAACACCCCACGGGGTCTGGGCTCAGGCACCTCCAGCCGCCTCCCTCCGCTCATCTCCGATACCCGGAGTCCAGATCACTCCGGGTGCTCGTGCCCGGCCAACGCGTCCAGGGCGAGCGTGGAGTGCGCATAGGCTCGTGGGCGACGGCCACCGCGATGAGCTGTTTCGTCTTCCCCGGGAGGGCGCCTTCCTCGAAGACCGCCTTGCTGAACGCCTCGAATGCGTCGTCGATCTTTGGGGCCAGGCGAGGCCCGTCACTGCGGCCGACTATCGTGCGGGGCAGGGCAGTCCTGGTGCTGCCTCGTCCGCTGAATCCGCCCTGGAAGGACGACGCCATGCAGAGTCCCGAGGATGCGGTCCGTGCGACCGCGGCCGAGATCCCATCCGGCAACGTGATGACCTACGGAGACATCGCCGTGGAGACCGGCCTGCACCCACGCCAGGTGGGACAGATCGTCGCCCGAATCGCCGAGGAGATCCCCTGGTGGCGCGTCGTCCGCGCCGACGGAACACCCGCCGCGTGTCACGGCGGCACAGCTCCTTCGCTGCTGGCGCAGGAGCACGTCCCGTTCGTGGGCGACAAGGTGGACCTGCGCAGACTGCGCACTCCGCGCTCGAACTAGTCCTGATCCGGCGGCGCAGCGTCGTGCTGGCTGAACCCGCTGGATCAAGCTCACCCTGTGTTGAACGCTCACCGGCCGGTCGCCACCCTCACGCCCACCGCTTCCGCGGCGACGACTCCCCCACCCCGGCGTTGAACATGTTCAGCGGGTCGAGCTGCTGGAAGTGCTCGATCATCGGTTCGGGCGCCGGGTAGATGCGCCCGAAGTTGTGCTCGGCCGGCACGGCGGCGCCGCGGCTCTCGAGCAGCGCCGTCATCGTCTTCTTCAGCGCCACCGGGTCCACGCCCTTCCTGGCCACGTGGTCCTGGTGCAGCACGTGGCAGAAGAAGTGCCCGAAGTAGACGCTCTCGAGCAGCTGATCCGCGATCTCCGGGGGCAGCACCTCGAGCCAGTCCTGGTCATCCCGGCGCAGCGCGACGTCGAAGGTGACCATGGCCGAGGCCTCCGCGCGGTGCATGACGAAGAAGCGACTGGCGGCGCTGGCCACGCCGAAGCGGATCAGCGTGGCGCTCTCGGCCTCGCCGGCGTCGCACTCGAAGAACCCGCCCTCATGCTCGGGAGCGGCGAAGAACTCGGTGAGCAGCTGCTCGGTCGCCGCCTTCTGGTTGCCGCTGACCACCAGCAGCAGATGATGCTCGAAGCGGTCGCGGTACTGGACGAGCCGCGCCGGGATCTTCTCCGGCACCAGCGAGAAGAGCTTCTGGGAGATCGCATCGGCGACCGACGACCCCAGGCCCGGCACCTTCGCGAACACGCCGTTCGCCCAGCCCTTCAGGGCGAACATGCGCACCAGGGTGCGGGAGCCGGCGTGCTTGAGGGAGACGTACGTGTCCTTCCCATAGGTCACGGCCAGATTGAAGGCGTGCGCGCTCATGTACTCCCCCGAGATCGGCAGCGGACCGTCCGCGGCGAGGAAGGCGCGGCGCAGAGCCTCGAGGTACGCGGGATCGTCGGTGCCGATGTAGAAGGTCGCCTTGTCCTTCTCGAGCGGGAAGGTACGGGTGCGCACGGCGAACACCATGAGCTTGCCGGCGTTGCCGGAGGCCTCGTGGAGGAACGTCGGATCCGCGTTGAAGCGGGCCGGGGTGTCCGCGAGCTGGCGCACGTGCTCGGCGTAGGCGGTGCCGGTGGAGTCGGGCGGGGGCGGCGTGACGTCGGCAGCCTCCCACTCGCCGCGCTGCAGCCGGTCGAGGATGTGCGTGGGATCGGTGCCGAGGTCGATGCCCAGGTGGTTCACGAGCTGGATCTGCCCGTGCTCGTCGACCCGCGCGAAGATCGCCTGCTCGGTGTAGGCGGGGCCCTTGCGGATCTGACTGCCGCCGGAGTTGTTCGCGATGCCGCCCACGACGCTCGCCCCGATCGAGCTCGAGCCGATCACCGAGTG
Source organism: Brachybacterium sp. (assembly GCF_052095815.1). Classification (NCBI taxonomy): domain Bacteria; kingdom Bacillati; phylum Actinomycetota; class Actinomycetes; order Micrococcales; family Dermabacteraceae; genus Brachybacterium; species Brachybacterium sp. Next base: position 24,781 of record NZ_JBQDLF010000031.1, read on the forward strand.
GGGTTCGCGGCCGTGCGGGGCGAGCATCTCCTCGAGGGCGAAGAGGGTGGAGCCGGCCAGGCAGATCGCCTCGCGGGCGTCGTGGAGCAGGTGGATCTGGTCGATCCGCAGCGTGGAGAGGATGACGATGTCGCGGTCGTAGTCCTGGTCACCGGGACCGGAGCCCCCGGTGAGTCCGGTGTTCGCGGCCTGGGTGATGACGATCAGGTCATGGTCGACGCACACCTGCAGGGCGCGCCACATGTCCACCAGCGACCCCGGTCGCAGCACGGCGAGCACTTCGCCCGCGCCGAAGCGATCCCCGGTGGTGTAGCGGGCCGTGGCACGCGCTGAGGTGAGCACGTGCTTCCGTCCCATGATCTCGGTGAAGGCCTCGACGGCCCCCGCCGATCGGTGGTTCTGCGGTGCGTGCATGTGCGGATGCTCCTTTGCCTCGGGTCAGCATCCCGATGCTACTCGCGGCCGACTATCGTGCGGTGCAGGGCAGCCACCGTGCTGCCTCACCCCGCTGGATCCTCCCTGGAAGGACGGCACCATGCAGAGCTCCGAGGATGCGGTCCGTGCGACCGCGGTCGAGATCCCGCCCGGACGCGTGATGACCTACGGGGACATCGCCGTGGAGACCGGCCTGCACCCCCGCCAGGTGGGACAGATCGTCGCCCGCATCTCCGAGGAGATCCCCTGGTGGAGAGTCGTCCGCGCCGACGGAACACCCGCCGCGTGTCACGACGGCACGGCTCCTTCGCTGCTGGCGCAGGAGCACGTCCCATTCGTGGGCGACAAGGTGGATCTGCGCAGGCTGCGCGTTCCGCGCTCGAACTGATCCTGATCCGGCTCAGGCCGTAGTCGAGTCGCCCATGCTCAGGCGTCGCAACCGCAGGACCGTCTCCGGATCAGGTGGGTCTTGACGACCAGCTGCTCCACCGGGAGGGAATGGTCGTCCAGGCGTGCGAACAGCCGCTCCGTCGCAAGCTCACCGAGCCGAGCCGGATCCTGGCGGACGACGGTCACCGCGGGATCCAGCAGATCCGCGTGCTCGAAGTCGTCGAAGCCGATCAGCGCGATCTCGTGCTGCTGGCCGCGGCGCTGGAGCGCCCGCACCACGCCGACAGCGATCGCGTTGCGCGCGGCGAACACCGCAGTCGGCGGGTCATCCCCCTCCAGCAGGGCATCCAGGATGCGGGCTGTGTCCTCAGCGGTGGATATCCCGTCGACCACCTGCAGGGAGTCCGCAGGGAGGCCGGCGTCGGCCCAGGCGCTGCGCGCACCGGCGATCCGCTGCGCGGACGTCACCAGGGTCGCCAGATGCGCCAGGACCACGACCCGCCGGTGCCCGTGCTCGATCAGGTGCGTGACGGAATCGCGGGCTCCGATCTCGTTGTCGACCATGAGCGTGTCGATGGAGATGCCCTTCGGCGGGCGGTCCACGGCGATCACCGGTGTGCCGAGGTCGAGCTCGTGCCGCAGGTAGGAGAGGTCGCCGCTCGAGGGCATGAGCACGAGCCCGTCGACCCTCCGTGCCAGGAGCGTGACGGCGCGCTGGCGCTCACGATCGGCGTCCTCGTCGGTGCTCGAGGAGAACACGCTGACGCGGCGCTCCTGGGCGGCGTCCTCGACGGCGCGGTGCAGCTTCGCGTCGAACTCGTTGTCGACGCTCGCGACGAGGAGGCCGATGCTGTCCGTGCGCCCCGCGGCACGGCGGAGGTTCCCGGCAGTCATATCGCGCCGGTAGTTCAGTTCAGCGGCGGCTCTGCGGACCTTCGCCGCCGTCTGGTCGGAGACCCCGGCTTCGTCGTTGACCACCCGGGAGACGGTCTTGAAGCCCACCCCGGCACGTGCCGCGACGTCCTTCATGGTGGCGCGCTTCTTCGTCATGCCGTCTCTTCCGATCCGCAGCAAGGGGTGGTGGCCCCGAGGCTGCGAGTCCCGGGGCCACCAGCGTGTCCTGTCTCAGCCTTCGAGGAGCGCGAGACGGTCGGGATCGTCTGCGAAGATCTCTTCCGCGTTCGCCTCGGTCACGACGATCGGATCCAGTGCATAGATCGGCACGTCGATCACGCCGTTGTTCTCCGACTCCTCGGCCGCCGGCGCCTCCTCACCCTTCTGGAAAGCGGCGATGATCTCGACGGTCTTGGCCACGAGGTCCTTCGTCGGCTTGTGCACGGTCGAGTACTGCTCGCCGGCCCAGATCGACTTGATCGACTCCGTCTCGGCGTCGAGGCCGTCGACCACGGGGATGTCCTGGCCGGCGCCCTTGCACGAGGTGATGATCGCGCGGGCGATGCCGTCGTTCGGGGAGAGCACGCCGTCGACGGGCTTGTCCGAGTAGTTCGCGGCGAGCAGCGAGTCCATGCGGGTCTGGGCCTTGCCGTTGTCCCAGTCCTGGGTCGCGACCTGCTGGAAGTCCGTCTGCCCGGAGACGACCACGAGCGTGCCGTCGTCGATCTTCGGCTGGAGGACCGACATCGCGCCCTCGAAGAAGTTCGGGGCATTCGGATCGGCGGGACCGCCGCCGAACAGCTCGATGTTGTACGGGCCTTCGCCCTTGCGCTCGGCGAGGCCGTCGAGGAGGGACTGGCCCTGCAGCTCACCGGTGCGGATGCTGCCGAACTGCACCACACCGTCGACGGCGTCGGTGTTCTCGATCAGACGGTCGTAGCCGATGATCCGCACGCCGGCGTCCTTCGCCGCCTTCAGCGCGCTGCCCAGCTGGGTGCCGTCGATGGGGCCGACGACGATCGCCTTCGCGCCCTGCTGGACCATCGCCTCGATCTGCTGCTGCTGCTGCGGCACCTTGTTGTCCGCCGCCTGGATCAGCGGGGTGAAGCCGGCGCTCTTGAGCTGCTCCTCGAACATGGCCTGGGCCTCGGCCCAGTTCTGCGTCCCGAGCCACGGCAGGGACACACCGATGGTGGCATCGGCGGGGAAGCCGCTGCCGGCTTCTTCACCGCCGGCCGTCTCGCCGCCGCCGCGGCCCTCGCCGCAGGCTGCCAGGAGCAGTGCACCGGCCGCGGCTGCGCCGCCGAGCGTGAAAGTCCTTCTCTTCATGATTTCTCCTCAGGTGATGTGGAGGCCCGCCATCGGGCTCCAGGGTGGGTTGAGTGGGTCAGGTGGGTTCAGTGGCGGGCGCCGCGGGCAGGATCCCGACTGTGGGAGCGTGCCCGGGTGCTGGAGCGTGCCCGGGTGCCGAAGGGTCAGTTCTTGGCAGTTCCCGGCGCGGTCGGCGCGGTCGGCGCGATCTGCGTCGAGTCGGTGGTGCTCTCCGACGTCTTCCGGTCGCCGAAGAGCCGGCCGGTGATCGAGGGGCGGCCCTGCTGCTTGTTGTAGACGTCGAACGCGACGGCGGCGAGGAGCACGAGGCCCTTGATCACCTGCGTCTTGTCCTGGCCCACGCCCATCAGGAACAGTCCCGAGTTCAAGGTGGCCATGACGAGCCCGCCGATCATGGTCGCCGCCACGGTGCCGATCCCGCCGGAGACCGCGGCCCCGCCGATGAACACGGCCGCGATCGCGTCGAGCTCCCACATGTTGCCGTCGGTGGGTCCGGCGGAGGTCGCACGGGCGACGAAGAGGATGCCCGCGAGCGCCGCGAGGAACGACATGTTCATCATGACGAAGAAGTGCACCTTGGCGACGCTCACGCCGGAGAGCGCGGCGGCCTGCTTGTTGCCGCCCACGGCGTAGATGTGGCGACCGAACGTGGTGCGCTGGGTGATGACGTGGTAGACGATCACGAGGACCACCAGGATCAGCCCGGGCACCGGGAAGGAGGTGCCGGGACGGCCGCTGCCGAACAGGTACGTGACGTAGCCGAGGACCGCGCCGACGAGCACCAGGCGGATGATCACGGCAGTGAAGTTCAGGCCGGTCTCACCGTCGGCGACGCGCTGGCGGAAGGTGCTGATCTCGCTCCAGGCATAGAGGGCGATCGCGAGGATGCCCAGCAGCAGCGTCGAGTTGTTGAGGTTGGTGAAGGCCGGTCCCCACTCGGGCAGGTAACCCGCGCCGAGCACGTTCAGCTCCGGCGGCACAGGAACGCTGACGGAGCCGCTGATCCAGATCACGCCGCCGCGGAAGATCATCATCCCCGCGAGGGTGGTGATGAATCCGGGGATGCCCACCTTCGCGAGCCAGAAGCCGTGCCAGGCGCCGATCGCGATGCCCACGACCAGGCCGGCGAGCAGCGCCGCCCACCAGGGGAAGCTCAGGTCGCGGGCGGACAGCGCCACGCACATCCCGACGAAGCCGGCCACGGAGCCGACGGAGAGGTCGATGTGGCCGATGACGATGACCATCACCATGCCGATCGCCAGGATCAGCACGTAGGCGTTGCCGGCGATGAGGTTCTGCATGTTCCCCGGCGTCAGCATGTTGCCGCCGGAGGCGATGTGGAACCCGAGGAGAAGTGCCACGAGGGCGAAGACCATCGTGAACTGACGGAAATCCGTCCCGAAAATCTGCTTCACAACATTCATGAGTGTGCTCTCTCGTTACTGCGTCGGTCAGGCGGCGGAGCCGACGGTGGTGGTCATCATGCGCATGAGCGTTTCCTGGTCGGCGTCGGCGCGATCCACCTCACCGGTGATGCGCCCTTCGCAGATCGTGTAGATCCGATCGCAGATCCCCAGCACCTCGGGCAGCTCGGACGAGATGACGATGATCGTCTTGCCCTGGTCGGCGAGGTCCTGGATGAGCTTGTAGATCTCGAACTTCGCTCCCACGTCGATGCCGCGGGTGGGCTCGTCGAGGATCAGCACGTCAGGCTCGGGGAAGAGCCACTTGGCCAGGACGACCTTCTGCTGGTTGCCGCCCGAGAGGGTGGCGACGCCGACGTCGATGCCGGGGGTCTTGATGCGGAGCGACGTGCGGTACCGCTCCGCGACCGCCCGCTCCTTCGAGCCGTCGATCAGCCCGCGCCGCACCACGGCCGGCAGGTTCGCGGAGACGATCGTCTGCTTGATGTTGTCCAGGAGGTTCAGCCCGAGCAGCTTGCGGTCCTCGGAGACGTAGGCGAGGCGGTGCCGGATGGCCTGGCGCACGGTGTGCAGCTCGACGGGTTCGCCGTGGAGGTAGATCTGGCCGGAGCGGTGGATGCCGTAGGAGCGACCGAACAGGGAGCGTGCGAGCTCGGTGCGGCCAGCCCCCATGAGCCCGGCGAATCCCACGATCTCCCCGCGGCGCGCGACGAAGCTCTCGTCATCGCAGACGAGCTTGCCGGGCACGTTCGGGTGCTCGACGGTCCAGCCCTTCACCTCGATGACGGTCTCGCCGCCGAGGTTGGGCTCGTGCTCCGGGTAGCGGTTGTCCAGCGAGCGGCCGACCATCGCGCGGATGATGCGGTCCTCGTCGACGTGGCCCGCCTCGACCGCGTAGGTCTCGACGGTGCGGCCGTCGCGGATCACGGTGACGGCGTCGGAGACCGCGGCGATCTCGTTGAGCTTGTGGGAGATCATGATCGAGGTGATTCCGCGGCCCTTGAGACCCTTCATCAGCAGGAGCAGGTTCTCCGAATCGTCCTCGTTCAGCGCGGAGGTGGGCTCGTCGAGGATCAGCAGCTTGACGTTCTTCGACAGCGCCTTGGCGATCTCGACCAGCTGCTGCTGGCCCACGCCCAGGTACTTCACCGCCATGTCCGGGTCGACCTCGAGGCCCACGCGAGCGAGCAGGTCGCGGCAGCGCCGCCGGGCCTCGCGCCGGTCGATGAGCCCGCCGGCGACGATCTCGTTGCCGAGGAAGATGTTCTCGGTGACGGAGAGCTCGGGGATGAGGGCGAGCTCCTGGTGGATGATGACGATGCCGGCGCCCTCCGAGGACTTGATGTCCTTGAAGGCCATCTCCTCGCCCTCGAAGATGATCTGCCCGCTGTAGGTGCCGTGGGGGTACACCCCGGAGAGCACCTTCATGAGGGTGGATTTCCCGGCGCCGTTCTCCCCGCAGATCGCGTGGATGTCGCCCCGGCGCACGGACATCGTCACGTCGTCGAGCGCCCGGACTCCCGGGAATAGCTTGGTCATGTTTCGCATCTCGAGGATTGCGTGCGCTTCGCCCATCGTTACCTCCGACTCCTCATTGAGTGCCGCCGTACGGCGGCGTGCCGTCCGATGACGGCGGAACGCGGCTGCCTCCCTCCGGACTCCCTCCGGAAAGACAACGTTGTCAGTGTAGGACCAGCAGGCCGGTCCGGACGCCACGTGCACATCACGATCCCATAACGCGCACAGCCCCGCTGGTCGGGGACGCGCGGGCTGCATCCAGGGGCCGACGGGCGGGCCCCGCGCCCCCGGCGGGCGGGACTTTCGTGCCCCTGCGGGCGTTCCTTCTGCGCCCCCTGAGCGGCCTGCGAGCTCCATGAGCGACCTGCGGGCCGTGCCCCGGGGCCGGCAGGCGGGTCAGGCCCCGGGGCCGTCCGGCGGGCCAGGCCCCGGGGCCGTTATGCAGCCCCGGGGCCGTCATGCAGCCCCGGGGCACAGCATTCTCGTCAGAGCCCGCGGCGCCGGAACCTTCCGATGAGCACCGCCGCCGCGCCGGCGACGACCAGCGCGAGCGCCGCCACCGCCCCAGTGACGGCGTTGACGCCGGTCAAGGCCAGGCTTCCCCCCGCCTGCGGGGGTTCGGAGCTCGACGCAGCGCCGCCCTGGGACGGCTCTCCCGTGCCGGGACCGTCGTGCGGCACCGGGTGGTCGGAGGGCCCGGTGGGCTCTACCGGCTCGGTGGGCTCCGCGGGCCCGGTGGGCTCGGTGGGCTCCGCTGGGGCCGTCGGCGCTGCGGGGTCGGTGGGCTCCACAGGCTCGGTGGGCTCCGAGGGATCAGTCGGGTCGGTCGCCCCTGCCCCGAACATGGTCTGCGCCACCGGGGCCACCGTCGCGTCGACGATCTTCGCGTCGCCGCCCTCGGCGAAGGCGAGCACCTGCTGAGAGTCCGCGCCGGGGAAGATCAGCTCGGTCATCGTCCTGGTGCCGTCCTGCGCGAACACCTCGACGGAGGAGCGGTCCAGCCAGATGCTGAAGGAGACCGTGCCGTCGTCCTCGAGCGTGACCGGCGCCTCGACCTGGCCGGGGAACGCGCTGTGGAAGTCGACCTCGCCCGAGCGCGACCGGTCCACGAAGGCCTTCCCGCGCTCGGCGTCGTAGCCCACGAGGGTTCCCTGCGCGTCGTCGGCGCTGGCGGCCGGATCGGCGGTGAATCCGTCGGACGCACTCACCACGACCCCCGCGCGAGTCGCCGAGCCCGGATCGAGACGCAGATCGATGCGGAGCATGTCCCCGCTGATCGTCTCGCCGTCGGCGCTGAGCGGAGCGGTCCCCTCTGCCACGGCGACATCGGCGACGCTCTGGCGCGATTCCTCCACGAGCGAGTCCTCGGCCTGCTGGACCGGAGCATGAACCAGCTCGATGCCGTGGTCGGTGCGGCTCAGCCCCACCTCACGCGGCAAGGTCATCGCGGAGACCCAGGGAGAGACGGGGACGTCACCGGCGTAGAGCCAGTTGTTCATCCAGCCCTGAGTGATTCGCTTGCCGTCAGGGGCATCGGAGTAGGAGACGGTCGCGTAGTAGTCGCTGCCCCAGTCCATCCACTGATAGTTCTCCAACGAGGAGGCGATCGGCGCGTCCGTGGCGACGAAGTGATCGACGAGGATGTGCCCCCACCCGCCGCTGCTGTTGTCGACGATGCGGAGCGAGGCCTGCTGGCCCTCGAACTCACCCACCTCCCAGTTGTGCCAGTCCAGGTTCTCGCTGTCGGAACCGGTGGCGGTGCGGACCACCTCGCCGTCGACGACGAGGTTCACCGTGGTCTCGTCACCCCGGGGCAGTGCGGCCTCGTCGCCCATGACGACGTGGTCGAGGGTCAGGTGGCCCCAGCCTCCCGTGGCCTCGTCGACCACGCGCAGCTGAGCGGTGCGGCCCTGCAGCTCGGAGAGGTCCCAGTGGCGCCAGTTCAGCGCGCCATCCTCGGGCCCGGTCTGACTCCGCACCACCTCGCCGTCGACCATGAGCTGCACCTCGAGGGTCTCGTCGGACGCCTCCGTACGCGCTCCCCCGCCCACCAGCATGTTCAGGTAGTCACCGTCGATCGTGAATTCGGGAGAGGTCAGCGTCCCGAGGTTGTCGTCGCCCTTGGGGCCGCCCTCCCAGGTGTTGATGCGCTTGTCGCCGAGGGCGTACTCGCCGCCCGCGGTGGACGGGCTGCCTGTGGCGGCGAGGTCGCCGCTGCCGGTCCAGCCCATGTCCGCGAGGGTGACTGCGCCGTCGGCCTCCTCGAAGCCGTTCCAGAGCGCGGTGCCCGCCGGCGGGTCGTTATCAGGCCGAGTGCCCTCCCGATGCGGATTGTTCCCTCCGCCGACGAGGAAGCCGAGATGTTCGCGCTCGATGGTGAACGGCTCGGATTCCATCGCGCCGACCGGCCCGTCGCCGCCGTGGAACGAGTTGACGAAGCCTCCACCCTCGACACCGTTCACGGACTGCTGGCCGCTGACGGGCCCCTCTGCTGGCGCACTCCCGAAGGGGCCGCTCTCGGCCTGACCCTCTTCGTTCGCAACGTCCCATCCGGAGAAGTCCCCGTTCTCGAAGTCCCAGAGGACCTCGCCGTCCGGGGCAGGGATGTCATCCACGATGTTCTCTGCAGTGAAGGTGGTGCCATCGAAGTCGCCCACGAAGTACTGGCCGCCGCTGCCCCCGGCGACGGAGCCGGGGTTGAGGTTCACGATCATGACCCAGCGGGTCTCCTCGGGGTTCCCGTCCACCGGGAGCTCGAAGAGGTCCGGGCACTCCCAGATGCCGCCGACCGCATTGGCGGGCCCGAAGTCGGAGGCGAACTCCCAGTTCAGGAGATCATCCGAGGTGTAGACGACGACCTGGTAGTCGGTCGCCTCGACCGCCACCATGACCCAGTGGGACTCTGCCGGAGTCGCCCCCTCGTACCAGAACACCTTCGGGTCGCGGAAGTTGCCCGAGTCGCGATCAGCGACGGGATTCCCCTCGTACTTCTCCCAGGTGAACCCTCCATCCGTGGAGAACGCGAGAGACTGCGCCTGCTTCCCGGCATGCTCAGGATGGCTGCCCGTATATGCACTGGTGTACAGCGCGATCAGCGGGTCCTCGTCGCCCGTGCCGAGCCCGCTGGTGTTGCCGTGATCCACGACCACGGACCCCGAGAAGATGTCCTCGATGCTGTTCCCGTCATCATCGAAGCTCTGCCCGATCGCGAGGGTCTGCTCGGTCCAGGTCATGAGATCGGGGCTGGTCGCATGCCCCCACGACATATTCCCCCAAACGCTCCCCTCGGGGTTGTACTGGTAATACAGGTGGTAGAGACCGTCGTGGAACACCATCCCGTTGGGGTCGTTCATCCAGTTCCGCTCGGGCGTGTAGTGGTAGCCCGGACGGTTCGGCTCGGAGCCGATCGTGCCCTAGGAGAAGCTGGGCGCCGCGCCCAGCCCGAGGATCAAGGTGGCAGCGGCGCCAGCGCACAGGAGGCGCAGGGCGCGAGGCGGAGCTGTGGTGTGGAGCATGAGTCGGTTCCCTCCATCGGGAGTAGCCGGGATGGCGTCGTAGCGTCCAGGTGCCGTGGACGACGCAGTCGTGACGGACGCTCTGACAACGTTGTCTATTTGGTGCCGACTGCACCCTACTGAACGTTCTGCCCGGTGTCCACCACGTCACGGCACGACGCCTGCCGGATCCGAGCTGGCACTGCAGCGTCGGGCGACAGCGTGCCCCTGACGGCACCTGCGCAGGTCGGACCGGACAACTGCGATGCCTGACCGCGCGAGACCCCCCTGCTCGAAGCAGCCGAGGAGCCATGCTCTATCGTCGTGAACCAGGGGCCACCAGGCGCCCGGAAACGGACACACGTGCAGCCTTCCCAGAATGGCCATGGCGGATCGGTCACCGATGCCCCGCTCACCCTCGGACTGATCGGGGCCTCGCGCAAGCCGGACGAGCGCCGGGTGCCGGTGCATCCCGCGCATCTGGACCGCATTCCCGAGCACCTGCGGCGCCGCATCCTGGTCGAGGAGGGATACGGGCTCCCCTTCGGGATGTCCGACGCGAAGATCGCTGCGCTGGTGGGTCGCGTCGGCACCCGCGAGGAGGTGTTCGCCGCGGCCGACGTGCTGGTGCTGCCGAAGCCGCAGCACGAGGACATCCGCGCGATGCGCGAGGGACAGATCCTCTGGGGCTGGCCGCACTGCGTGCAGGACCGTGAGCTCACGCAGCTGGCGATCGACAAGCGCCTCACGCTGATCGCGTTCGAGGCGATGAACCACTGGGGCCCCGACGGCTCCTTCACGCTGCACGTGTTCCACGCGAACAACGAGCTGGCGGGCTACTGCTCGGTGCTGCACGCCCTGCAGCTGCGGGGCACGACGGGGAACTACGGACGGCGTCTCACCGCCACGGTGATCGGCTTCGGCGCCACGGCGCGGGGCGCGATCACGGCGCTGAGCGCCCACGGCATCTCCCAGGTGCGGGTGCTGACCAATCGTGCGGTCGCGGCGGTCGGCTCCCCGATCCACTCGGTGGACATCGTCCAGTTCGGTCACGAGGAGGGCCCGTACCTGAGCGAGGTCATCACCGACGACGGGGTGGTGCCCCTGGCCCCGTTCCTCGCCGAGAGCGACGTGGTGGTCAACTGCACCCTGCAGGATCCCAACGCCCCGCTGCTCTACCTGCGCGAGAGCGATCTGCCGAAGTTCCGGCCCGGGAGCCTGATCGTGGACGTCTCCTGCGATGAGGGGATGGGGTTCGCCTGGGCGCGCCCCACCACCTTCAAGGCGCCGATGATCGAGCTGGACAACAACATCCACTACTACGCGGTGGACCACAGCCCCTCGTACCTGTGGAACTCCGCGAGCTGGGAGAACAGCTCCGCGCTGCTCCCCTTCGTCGAGACCGTCATGGCAGGGCCCGCGGCCTGGGCCGCCGAGTCCGTCATCGATCATGCGATCGAGATCCAGGACGGCGTGATCAGGAATCCTGCGATCGTCGAGTTCCAGGGCCGCGAGAGCGAGTACCCCCACCGCTGAGCGGCGGGGCATCGCGTCGTCGCGCAGCGCTCAGCGAGGACCCGCGGCCGACCCGCCTCTCAGCCGACGTGCGGCAGGGTCCACCGTGCACCTTGCCCCGCTCCCGGCCCGAGCACCCTGTTTCACCTGCTCCCTGCCACGACCTCGAGCCCGAGCCGCTGCGCCGCCTGCGCGAGCTCACGGTCGAAGGTCGCGAATCCGATCATCGCGTCCCCGTAGAGCAGGGCCGTGGAGAGGTGCAGTGCGTCCATGGCGCGCAGACCTGAGCCGAGCGAGAGGGCGTGGTCGATCACCTCGTCGTCGACCGCGTCGAGGCCGGTCCGGGCGAGGATCGCGTCGACATCGGCATGAGAACCGCCACGGCGATCCACTGTCGCGTGCAGCTCGACCTCGAGCAGCCGCGAGGAGAGCAGCTCCGTCGTTCCCGCGAAGAGGGCCTCGACCTCGACCACCCCCGGTTCTCGGCTGAGGAGCTTGTAGGCCGCCGAGGTGTCGAGGTAGATCATGCGCGGTCCCCGCGCATGTCCTCGATCATCTGCTCGGTGCTCCAGCCGTGGATAGGTGAGGCGACCGTCGGTATCCCGCTCTCGGTGGCGGGCCGCAGCGCACCGCTGGCGAGGCGCCGGGAGCGCCGATCAGACTCGACCCTGGTGATGCGGGCGATCTGGCGGCCACGGTCCGTCACGGTGACCTCCTCCCCCTCCTGCACTCGCGCGAGGACCCGGGCGGTCTGCTGGTTCAGCTCGGTGCGCGTCACGTCAGCCATGGGACCACGGTACGCCTAATACTAGTTCTAGTACAGATGCGATGTGGACGACGAGGGCGCGGGCTTCCTCTCCCCAGGGTCGCAGCACTGTGAAAGAGGAAGTGCAGCCGGTCGCCGCGCTCACCGCCGGGTGATCGCGAAGGCTCCTGCCGGTACGCTCCTGCCCCCGCGGTTCGCAGGGCCCACTCGCATTCCGTCGGCCCGGTACGCACTGCCCGTCTGCCCCGGCACGAGCGCCAGCTTCGCATCAGCCGACACCACGTGAAGCGTCAGCGAATCTCCCCGCTCCACCGCGAGCTCCACTGTGGTCACCGCCGGCAGCAGCATCAGCTCGTCGAGCTCGAGCCTCCCCTCGGCGATGACCTCGATGGCCACAGCGCCCGCCGGGATCGGGACGTCGAGCCGCACGGGCCTGAGCACCCCGTCCCACTCGGTCACGCCCGGATCCCCGGCACCGCCCAGCTCGAGCGTGCCCAGCACTGTCCGTGCTCCGGCCGCGTCGATCGCACTCCAGTGCGCCACACCCGCGTCCTCGGCGAGCCGGTGGATCAGCGGATGCGCCGTCGCGCTTCCGGCGGAGACTGCGGCGAGCGCCTCGGCATCCAGCGTGAAGCGCACTGTGCCGCCGTCACCGGCGAGCACAGAGGATCCGCGCCAGTTCGACTCCCCCGTCCACGCGCTCTCCGGCGTCACGACCGCGGCGTCGCCGCTGAGCTGCGCCGACTCGGCCGGGAGCCACTGCATGCCGTGCACCTCGGGCGTGCCGTTGAGGCTCCGCGCGGTCCGCGCGAGGTCCCGGTCCTGGTCCAGCGCGATCATCGCCAGCAGGGCGTGGATCGTGGACTCCGCGCCGGAGTTGCGGTTGAGGCGCCCGTCGGGCTCGATCCCGTCGACGGTCACGCCGGTGGCCGGATCGTAGACGGGCTCTCCCGCCGGGTTCGCGCCGAAGAACCAGCCGGCGACGAGTGCGGCCAGCTCCCGCAGGCCCTCGCCACCGGTGACATCGGCCGTGCGCAGCAGGGACTCGATGCGGCTCTGGACGCCGTAGGCGATCTGCGACTCCCCGGGTACGGGTGACCAGGCGTTGTACGGGCCGCCGGAGGTGAGCAGCTGCGGGGTGAACACGCCCACGTCGGCCACCGCAGCATCGAGCCCGCGGCCCGTGACCGCGGAGGCGACGGCGAGCGCGGCCGGGGCGAGGCCGCCCCAGGCGTGCCAGAGGCTCTGCGAGCCGGTCCACGGCATGATCGCACCGAAGGGCCAGACGCCCACGGCGCCGGAGGGCATCGCCTCAATACCCTCGGCGTAGCGGTCCAGGGCCTGGGCGACGCGCTCGTCGTCGGGTCGCACCGTGAGGGCTGCGGCGAGCCCGAGCACGGCCTCGCCGGTCGCGTCGGCACCACCGGCGATCACCCAGCCGGGCACGGGGACCCCGTCGGCCGAATCCCACTGCCCGTATCTGCCCAGCGAGGCGCGCTCGAGCGCGGTCAGCGCCAGGTGCAGACGCTCGACCAGGAACGCGGTGAAGTCAGGGTCGACCGCGGCGAACACGGCGATGCTCTCTCCGAGCGCCCAGACGGTGCGGGCCAGCCAGTAGGACTCGTCGGAATCCGAGGGGTCGGGCAGCTCGATGGGGATCGCGCTGCAGTTCAGGGCGCCGTCGGGCTGCATCCACAGCACCACGTTGCCGGCGTTCTGCCCGGAGGTGACCTGGAGGTAGGTGAGGGTGCGCAGCAGCTCCCGGGCGGTCGCCAGATCGGCGTTGTCCCTGAATGCGGAGTGGGCGCGCAGGAACACGATGGCGGTGCGGGAGATGTCGTCGGCGTTGTAGGCGCCCTGGGACCAGTGGCCGGTGGCGGCGTCGAGATCTCCGCCGCCGATGCGGGTGAAGGTGCCGTCCTCTGCGCGGTCGGCGTAGGTCCACACGGCGGTGGCGCGCGGCCTCTCCTCGGCCTGGTAGGTGGTGTGACCGGCGGTGATCGTGCCGCAGCAGATCGACGGGACGTGGTGGATGTACTTCGGCGAGGGCGGGATCTACTGGGCCACCAGCGACGATCTGATCCACTGGACCCCCGGTACCACGGACGACTCTCCGATGTACCTCCCCACCCCCGGCACCTTCGACGAGGCGCTGGTGGAGATCGGCACCTCCCCCGTCCTCACCGACGACGGCCTGCTGCTGATGCTCACCAACGGCGCCACCCGCGAGGTCCACGAGGACGGCACCGTGGACGTCGACTACCGCTGCGGCCAGATCCTCATCGACCCCGCCGCGCCCACCACGGTCATGGCCAGACTGCAAGAGCCCTGGCTGCGCCCCCAGACCTACGAGGACACCCACGGGCTGATCTCCAATGTCACCTTCGTCGAAGGACTCGTGAAGTTCCGCGGGAAGTGGTTCGCGTACTACGGGCAGTCCGATACGACGCTGGCTGTGGCCGTGGCGGATCCGGCGGACGGGTTCGGGGTGGGGCTGCGCGCGGACGGGTGAGGTGAGCCTCCTCATTGCCCCTTGAGGGCGGCGTAGGCCGCGAGCGCTTCCCGTCGCGAGGCCTTCAGATCGACGATCGGCGCCACCCGTTCCGCGGACTCGTCGTCCACCTCGGGCACCCACCGGCGCACGTACTCGCCCTGGGGGTCGAACCGCTCCTGCTGGCGCTCGGGGTTGAAGACGCGGAAGTACGGGGCGGCGTCGTCGCCCGTGCCGGCGACCCATTGCCAGTTGAACGGGTTCGAGGCGTCGTCGGCGTCGACGAGGGTGTCCCAGAACCATTCCTCGCCGAGCCGCCAGTGCAGGCGCAGATTCTTGGTGAGGAAGGAGGCGACGACCAGCCGCACCCGGTTGTGCATCCAGCCGATCGCCCACAGCTCCCGCATCCCCGCGTCGACCAGGTCGATGCCGGTGCGCCCCTGCTGCCAGGCCCGCAGAGCGTCATCGTCCTCGCGCCACTCGAAAGCGTCGAACTGGGGCCGGACGTTCTGGGTCGCGAGGTCGGGCAGGTGGAAGAGCCGGTGCCAGGCGAACTCGCGCCACAGCAGCTCGGAGCGGAAAGTCTCCGGGCCCGTTCCGCGCCCCGCGGACAGGCTGTGGTGCCAGACCTCGTGAGGAGAGACCTCGCCGAAGCGGAGGTGCGGCGAGAGGCTCGAGGTGCCCGCGGTGCCCGGCCGCTCCCGATCCTCGGCGTAGTCGGTCAGCAGGTCCCCGAGCTGCGCGAGCCGCTCCCGAGCTCCCGCCTCGCCGGGGGTCCAGTTCTCGCGCAGCCCGCCGGCCCAGTCGGGCGCCGTCGGGAGCCATCCGCGACCGGACAGCTCCTGCTCGAAGGTCTCCGTGCGCAACCAGCTGCGCACCTCGTGGCCGCCGGCACGGACCTGCTCCTGGGGGCCGGCGAGATGATCGGGCAGGCCGTGCGGTTCACGCGGCGGCCTGCTCTCCCGGCATACGCGGGCGAACGGGGAGTAGACCTTGTACGGTCCGCCGCTCTGGGTGGTGATCGTCCATGGCTCGTGCAGCAGGTAGCCGTCGAAGCTCTCCACGCGGACATCCCGCCTGCGCAGAGACGCCTTCAGCCGCGCATCCATGGCCCGCTTGGGTTCGTGATAGCGGCGGTTCCAGAGCACCGCGGTCGCGTGCACCTCCTCGACCAATGCCGGGATCTGCTCTTCGGGATCCCCGCGGAGCAGGACCAGCGGCACCCCGTGCTCGCGCAGGGCCGCGGCCAGGGCGCTCAGCGAGTGGTGCAGCCACCAGCGCGCCGCGCCGCCCAGCGGGCGCACGCCGCTGATCTCCTCGTCGATGTGCACCGCGAGGACCTCACCATCGGCCGCGGCGGCATGGAGGGCCGGATTGTCGTGAAGGCGGAGGTCATCCCGGATCCACCAGATGCTGGTCATCTGTCCCTGCTCTCGTTGGCGGTGGCGGGCCCCGGCCCGTGGGGCCCGGCCCCTGTGGCGTGCGGCGGCCGGTCCCGGACGACCTCACGCACGTACGTAGCCTAGCTAAGCAAGCTCTTACCGTGCACACGGGCGAGGTCTCGCTCTACTGCGTCACACCGGGCGCGGGCGAGCCGTCCCCCGATCCGCTGCGCGTGCTCGATACCCTCGCGGAATGGCTACCCGTCGACGCTCCAGCACCCGTCGGCGAGGCGGCTCCTCCCGGAGGAAGGGCACCCGCCAGGTGATGCGGGAGCTGCCGTTCGTCGGCCCCGGCGAGCGCACCTGGGTGCTGGACGTCCCCTACGGCACCCAGGTCGAGGGCGCCGCCTGGCATCCCGCCGTCAAGATGCACCTGTACACGGGGCGCACGCTGCCCGCGCACCTCGCGCCCTATGCTCCCGCTCCGCACACCCTCGGGCGATTCCTCGAGAACACCCTGAACCCCGAGGATCCGACGCCGAACCCCGAGCCGGCCGAGGACCTCGAGCCCCGCCAGAACCAGTACGAGGCGGCCGACGCGATCGCGGCACGCGCCGCAGCCGGTGGGCGACAGTTCCTGCTGGCCGACGAACCGGGCGTCGGCAAGACGATCTCCGCCGTGCTCGGAGCCAGTGCAGTGGGCGACCTCCGCGGAGCGCAGCGCGTGCTCGTGGTCGCCGACAGGCCCGCCGCGATCACCATCGGGCACTGGTGCCGCACCATCACCGCGCTCGGCGACAGCGGCCTGGAATGGGTCGTGATCACCTGGGACCGCCTGGAAAAGGTCACGGGCTACGACTGGGACGTGATCATCGCCGATGAAGCCCACGCGCTGCGCCGCACCACCACGAAGCGGTGGAAGCTCTGGGCACAGATCGCCGGCCACCGGCAGCCGCACGAGCAGGCGCCGTTCGTGATCACGACGACCGCGACGCCCGGCCACACGCCGCTCGAGCTGCCCTATCTCGCGCCGGCCTACGCCCAGGCGCATGACGAGCCGATGAAGGAGTGGCTCACGGCGACCCAGCCCGCCGCCACCTTCAACACCGCGCTCGAGCGCCACGGGGTCGGCGTGGACAAGGGCCGCTACGGCGCGTCCTGGACCACCGACCCTGCCCGCCGGGCCGCGGATCTCGCGCTGGTGCGCGGCTGGCTCAAGGACGCACAACCACCTGCCATGCTGCACCGTGCGGCGCCGTGGGGGCCGGTGCCGATCTCCGGAATGCCGGTGACGCTCACGCCCACAGAACGGGACGCGTATGAAGCGGAGTGGGGAGAGTTCTGCCGCGAGATGGACATCGCCCGGCGCGGTAGGAACACGGCCAAAGGGCGCGCGGCGCTGCTGCGCTTCCGGCAGAAGGCCGGACTGATCCGCGTGGACTCCACCGTCGCGTGGATCTCCCAGCAGGTCGAGGCCGAGAGGCAGGTGGCGTGCTCGGTCGAGTTCGTCGGCACCGCCGCCGATCCGATCGCCGAGCGGCTGCGGGACTCCGGCCTCGAGGTCGCCACGATCTATGGTCAGGGCCGGTTCGACGCCGAAGCCGAGCGGCTCCGCTTCCAGACCGGGCAGGCGAAGGTCTGCGTGTTCACCACGGTCGCTTCGATCAGCCTGCACGCCGGCGAGACTCTCGAAGGCGGCCACCAGGCGAGCACCGAGCCGCGGGTCGGGGTGTTCCACCAGGCCCGCTTCTCCGGCATCGCGGGCCGACAGGTCACCGGCCGCACCCACCGCGACCACCAGGTCTCCCCCTGGCACATCGCCTACGCCGAGAGCACCGTCGAGGAGCAGGTCAGCAAGGTGATGGTGGAACGGATCGCCGCCGCCTCCGACACCGTGGGCGGCGACACCGCGAGTCTCACCGACGTGGCGCAGCTGCTCGGGGCGGACTGGCTGCCAGCGGCAAGCCTGACCGGCGATGCGGACTGAACGACGAGGATGACCGCTCCCCCGCCGTCCGGAGGAGCCCGGCGATGTTCAATTTTCCTTAGAATTCCAGTATGTTGAACACATGGACTCGATTGAACTTCCGAGGAGTGCCACGGGCGCCGTCATCAAGGACGTGCTTCACCACCTCGCCGAGCTGGGCATCAGACCAGACTGGCGGTACGAGGAGAATCTTGAGGACCGGATCTGCACCGGCACTCTCCTGCTCGACGACGGAACCGGCGTGCACAAGTTCCCGGCCGTGGCCAGCGCGACTGTCAGCCCTGCCGGGCTCACCCTGCTGCCTCATGACGAGCAGACGGTCCTGCTGACCAGCCGTATCACTCCCGCACGCGCACAGGCACTCGCCTCACGAGGCTGGGGTGGATACGCGGATTCGGCGGGCAACGCGTCGCTGAGGTCACCGGGACTTCTCATCGAGATCGCAGGCAAGAGCGACGCCGAAGAACGAAGGGCACCCACCGCAGCTCCCTTCTCGCGCGCGGGTCTGCCTGTCACCTTCGCCGTACTCGTCGCGAACCAGCAGGAGCATCGAGTACTGCAGCGCGAGTTGGCAGCGTCATCAGGGGCATCGATCGGCACCGTGAACCGTGTCGTTCGGGCTCTGCGCGAGCGCACGCCCCCGATGCTCGACAAGAACTACCAGGTGTTGCGCCCCGCCGCGCTCGAAGACGAGTGGGTCGCGGCCTATACGGCCTTGCAACCCAGCACGTGGCCCGAGGAACGGTTCACGAGCGACGTCTGGAAGAACCCCTCGGACCTCCTGAAGGAGAAGCTCCCCGACGGAGCGCTGCTCGGCTCGGAACTGGCCGCAGCACGCCTCGGCGCACCGATCCGGCCATCACAGGCCCTCATTCATCTTCCTCCCGAAGCCCGACGGGACCTCATCCGCCAGGGGCGCCTGCGCAGAGCACAGGACGGCCCGGTACGGATCCGCCCGACCTTCTGGAACATTCCGCCGAACGGAGAGGATGGCGTCGCTCCCAGACCGCTGCTCAGGGCGGACCTGCTGCTCGAGGACGATCCCCGGCTCGATGAGATACGTGCACAGCTGTTCGGTGACACGCGATGATCGACCTCACAGGACGCACTGACGTACCAGTGGCCGAAGAGGTCCTCACCGAGCTGGCAGGCATCTGTCACGGCTTGGAACTCGAGTTCCTCGTCGTCGGCGCCGCAGCTCGCGATCTCGTCATCCATGCCCTTCAGCACAACCAACCGATCCGCGCGACTGAAGACATCGATATCGCAGTCGCAGTCCGTGTCAGTGAACAGTTCGCCGGCCTGACGGATCGCCTGACGCGGAAGGGGAACTCACAACACAAGTTCGAGGTGCTCGGAGTCGAGGTCGATGTCGTTCCCTTCGGGGGGATCGAGCAAGGCCGCAGCGTTCACTTCGCTGATGACCATCTCCTGGATGTCAACGGACTACAGGAGGCGCACGCCACGTCGACCCTGGTCCGGATGCCCCATGGCACTGAGCTCCGTGTCGCCAGCGCTCCCGCGCAGACCGCGCTCAAAGTGCTCGCGTGGAGGGACCGGCATCATGACAATCCCAAGGATGGGCTCGACCTGCAAGTCATCCTCGCGGCACTCTCCGAGGACCCGTTCGTCGACGAGGTATGGGAAGACCACACGGCGCTCGACGCCACCGATGACGACATCATCGCCGCAGCCAGCTACCACTATGCGCGTCGTGCCGCGGAGGCATTCGCCCCCATCGACGGAACAGCGGTACTCGATACGCTCCTCGATGCCCAGCTGCGACCGGTGTTGCTGCGGCACATGCGGAGCGAACTCGCCGCCGATCTGATCGACGGGTACACGAAAGGATTCGCAGCCGGGCTCAAGCGCTGAGCATCCACGGGGCGTGCCTGCCTGACAGCACTTTCTACGCTTTCGGTCGCCAGCTGTACGACGTCACGACGTCGTCGAAGACGTCAACCGCCGATGACCGTGGGCGATCCATTCCCTCTCAGAGCAGGAGCTTCACCAGCAGCACCGGAATGCGCACCACCACATTCAGCACCAGCCCGAGCGCATCGCTCAACTCCAGCAACCCGGACAGAAGGTCACCCCTGATGAACCGATGTCGTTTGTCGCGTCGTCTCATCGGTGCTCCGTTCCCTGTGGTGGAGTGGTGCCGCCCTCATTGACTCGTGGCCGCCGACCCTACACAGGCGACTCTCTCAGGTCATCGCGCGGTCTTGGGCGAGATTGCCCGATCCTGGTCAGCGAGGGCCGCAGAGCGTCGGTCCCGCACCATCGCGATCGCGCCACGCATCGCCACCGGAGCGCGATAGTGCACCATCGGCGTGAGGTAGCTGTCCTCCGGATACTGCCCGTACTCCGCCCACCTATCGTCAGCTCCCTCCAAGGCCCCCTCCCGATCCGTTCGCTCTTCCTCCCGGAGGAGCAGCCCGCTGTCGCGGAGCCGTCCCATGGTGCGTGAGAGCCGCTCGAGCGCACCCAGTCCACGAGCCAGCGGATGCCCTGTCCTGCGGTCGATCGGCACCTCTCGGATGTAGGGATGACGCAGCAGCTGGAGCATGAACTGCACGACCTCGCCGCAGTGGATCAGCTCGCCGTCAGGCGGGATTGTGGGCAGCATCAACCCTTCAGGGCCACTCGCCACGAGCAGCGCGTCCAGGCAGTCCTCATCCAGCCCTTCGTTCCAGTCGGCGAACCCGGCGCTGGTCGCGGACGACTCCAGGGCTGCCGCGAGCAGGCTCCGTGCCCTCCACAGCGCATTTTCCGCACCCTCAGCGCTCTCCTCGTCTCCGGCATGCCCCATTGCAGGTTCCACGTGCCCCTCGCGCTTGACGAGGAGACCACTGCTGAGCAGAACGCTCCAGGCCACATGGAGGATCTGGCTGTTGCTGTACCACTCCCAGGAACGGTGATCGTCGACTGCTGGCTGGATTCTCTCCAGCTGGCGCCGGTCCACCGCGAACAACTCCCCCTGCTTGGTGAGCCGCCGACCTTCCCCGACGAAGGTCACCACCTGATCGATCGCCAACAGGAAGGGCAGTCGGTCGAGCTCGGCGAGCATCTCCGCTCGACCCTCCTCGTCCGTCGGCTCGCTCATCGGGGCGGGGGCGTCGGCGAGACACCAGTGGAGAGGGCGGCTCTGACGTGGGGGAACATCGAACTCAAAGAATTCGGTGGCGTCGGCAGTCATGCCCAGAGCCTGGAGGACTCCCCGCCCGCGCACCACAGCACGATGCGCATTGTGGACAACCGACCGCTGTGGAGGAGAGAAGGCCGGTGGCACCGCGGGCCGGCAGGTCACCGGCCGCACCCACCGCGACCAGCAGGTCGCCGGACCGCGTCACCAGGGGCTGGGCTTGTAATCCTTCACGAAGCAGCCGTACATGTCTTCGCCGGCCTCGCCGCGCACGATCGGGTCGTAGACGCGGGCTGCGCCGTCCACCAGATCCAACGGGGCGTGCCAGCCCTCGGCGGCGATGCGCAGCTTGTCCTGGTGGGGGCGCTCGTCGGTGATCCAGCCGGTGTCCACGGCGGTCATCAGGATCCGGTCGGTCTCGAACGCCTCGCCCGCGCTGGTGCGGGTGAGCATGTTCAGCGCGGCCTTGGCCATGTTCGTGTGCGGATGGCCGGCACCCTTGTAGCGGCGGGAGAACTGGCCCTCCATCGCCGAGACGTTCACGATGTAGGCGCGGCGCGCCCCGGCCTGCACGGCGGCACGCATCGAGGCGCGCAGCCTGCTGATCAGCAGGAAGGGTGCCGTCTCGTTGCAGAGCTGCACCTCGAGCATCTCGAGCGCGTCGACCTGGTCCACCGTCTGCGTCCAGGAGTTGTTGGTCTGCATATCCGGGAGCAGGCCGCCGGCGTCGACCGCGGTGCCCGCGAGGTGCTCCTGCAGGCTCGCCTTGCCGGCGCGCAGCGCGAGCGCCGTCATCGAGGCGGCGGTCTGCGCGGCGCGAGCATGCTCGAGCGATTCCCCGTCATGCTGCGGGACCGCGTCATTCTGCAGAACCCCGGCGATCGCGGCGGGATGCGCCTGGGAGATGCGGTCGAACGCCGACATCTCCGGCAGCGCGAGGTCGGTGGGCAGCGGGGCGTCCTCCGCCTCGACCAGCGCCGAGTAGGCGCTCGGGGAGCGGCGCACCGTCTGCGCGGCGTTGTTGATGAGGATGTCCAGCGGGCCCGCGGCGGCGACATCGTCGGCGAGCGCGATCACCTGGGTGGGGTCGCGCAGGTCGATCCCGACGATCTTCAGCCGGTCGATCCAGTCCGCAGCATCCTCCATCTGGGCGAAGCGCCGCGCCGCATCCTTGGGGAAGCGGGTGGTGATGGTGGTGTGCGCACCGTCGCGCAGCAGGCGCAGCGCGATGTACATGCCGATCTTGGAGCGGCCGCCGGTGAGCAGTGCCCGCTTGCCGGTGAGGTCCGTGCGCTGGTCCCGCTTGGCGTGCGACATCGCTGCGCAGTCCGGGCACAGCCAGTGATAGAACGCATCGACCAGGGTGTAGTCGTTCTTGCAGATGTAGCAGCCGCGGGACTTGTTCAGCTCTCCCGCGAAGGCGCCCTGCGCGCTCGAGACCAGCGGAATCCCCTTGGTCTCGTCGTCGATGCGCAGCGGGGAGCCGGTGGCGGTCGCGGCGATCACGGCGCGGTCCGCCTTGCGCTGCGCCCAGGTCTTCTCTCCGCGACGGGACTTCGCGAGCTTCTTCTCGAAGTTCCGGGAGGCGCGTTTGATCGCGACGAGATCCGCGTCGTCATCCGGCATGGCCGGGGCGTGCCGGAGCACGCGCAGGGCGGTGGCGATGTCCTCCGCGGTCAGTTCTTGGCTCTCGCGGTGACGGGGCGTCGAGGAGGCAAAGGAATCAGAGAGTTCGGGCACCGATCGAGTCTATGGCTCCGCCACCGGCCGACGGGCGGGGCATTGGTCACGTGCCCGCCGCCATGGCGCTCGCTCTAGGCTCGCCCATGAAATCGGCGTCCCTGACCTCCGGTGTCAGATCCAGCCTCGGCACCGAGTGGATCCGAAAGCTCACCCTCTACGGTGAGCACCTGGTTCTCGTCGCCCGCGAAACGGCCCGGCTCGAGCATCTCGCCGCCGAGCTGACGGGTGCCGACGCCTCGGAGGTCGAAGTGCTCAGCGCAAGTCTCTCCTCCCCCACGGGCATCACCGCCGTCATCGAGCGGCTCACGGACGAGGCCCGGCCCATCCAGACGCTGAGCGACAGCGCCGGGTTCGGGCTGCCGCCCGCGTTCGAGAGGAACTACATTGAAGACGAGGCACGCCACCCGCGGCTCCACGTCGAGGTGCCGCTGCGGCTAATGCACACCGCACTGCCGGGGTTGCTCGCGCGACGCTCCGGCACGATCCTCAGTATCGCCTCGGCCCCTGCCGCCATGCCCTGCTCCACGTACAGGGCAGCAAAGTCGTGCCAGGTGACGTTTTCCCGATGGGCCAGCAGCCAGTACCGCTCCCGCGGCGTCACCGTCACCGCAGTGTGCCCGGGCTGCACCCACGCCGACTTCCATGCCCGCCTGGGCCTGCCCGAGGGCAAGGAGGGCACTTCGGGCTGGCCGTGGCTCGAGACGCTTCGGGAGGTCTCCGAGTCGCTGCGCGACGTGGAGAAGGGCGAGGCAGTGTCGATGTCGAGCAAGAGGTACAAGGCGATCTACACCGCTGCGAGGCTGGCGCCCACCGGGCCGATGGCGAAGCTCACGGCGCGGGGGCACTGCGCGGACTGCGCACAGCACGCGCGACCGCCACGGCGTTTGTCCTAGCCGCACCTACGGTATAACGCCCACCGTGCTCTCGCGGATGATCAGCTCCTGCGGCACCTCGACCACAGCTGGGGAGGCGTTGGGGTTCTCGATGCGGCGGATGACCATCTCCACGGCCTCTCGGGCGACGTGAGAGACATCGACGGCCACCGTGGTCAGGGCAGGATTCGAGAATTCACCCTCCAGAATTCCGTCCCAGCCGAGCACTGCGACGTCATCCGGAACGGTTCGGCCGCCTCGTCGGAGCGCCCGCATCGCACCCACGGCGATGAGATCGGTCGCGCAGACGAGGGAATCGAACTCGACGCCGCTGGCCAGGATGCCCTCAACCACGTGGGCGCCGCCGGCGCGGCCGTACGAGACCACATCCACCAGCTGCTCCGATCGGCAGGGGAGTTCGGCTTCGGCGAGCGCTGACCGGAATCCCACGAAGCGGTGCCAACCGGGCCCAAACTGCCTGTCCTCTCGGGCTCCCAGGAAGAGAGGCGCACGCCTCCCCAGGGAGAGGAGGTGCTCCGTCGCCTCCTTTCCGGAGCGGGTGTTGTCGAGCGTGACATGGTCCAGCTCGACCTCCTTTGTACCCTCACCGAGGAGGACCAGGGGCATCGCCTCCGAGGAATCCAGCACCCGCTCGCTGTCGAGGCTGTCCGGTCGAAGGATGATTCCGTCAGCGAGCTGAGTGTCGAACCCTCGGGCCGCGTGCCGCTCCCTCTCCGGATTGCTCTTGGTCTCGGCGATCAGGACCGTGTATCCGCGAGTCTCGGCGACGTCGATGATCTCGTGCGCAAGGCTCGCGAAGTACGGAGTACGCAGATCGGGGACGGCCAGCGCAAGGATGTTCGTGCGTCCGGAGCGCAGCTGCTGACCTGCGCGGCTCTTGCGGTACCCGAGCTCGCTGATGGCCGCTTCGACCTTCTCGCGCGTTGTGGGGCGGACGCTCGGTTTCCCGTTCACCACGTTGGACACCGTCATCCAGGACACGCCAGCGCGGAGAGCGACGTCCTTCACCGTCGGCGGTCGCCGGCGCTTGTTCTCCTGGGTCATCTGTCTACCTCTTTTCTCTCGTCTACCGCCGGTGATGCGAACTCGCCCCGCGGGATACACCGACCGCCTGTCCAGCAGACATGTTGACGACCCGGTGCAGACAATCTACTCTGCCGTGTAACGTGAAAATTTAACGTTAGAAGTGACAGAGAACCACGTTCGAGCCCGCCACTGCTGTCGGCCCATTCGGAGGTAAGTCATGTCCGCAACCACTTTTCACATCCCGCGCCGTCCGGTGCTCGCCGGTGTTGCACTGGCAGGAGCGTCGTTCGCCCTCGGGGGGTGTGCACTCGAACCGGAAGAGGGCGGCAGATCTGGCGGGATTCGGGCAGCCTGGTGGGGAGGAGATTCGGAGAACGGCGCCGTAAACGCAGCCTTGGACGCGTTCACCGAGGAGACCGGCACCGAGATCGCTCGGGAGCCGCAGGCGTGGGACGGGTACTGGGACCGCCTCGCCACCCAGACCGCAGGCGGCAACGCCCCTGACTTCATCATGCAGGCCGGAAGCCAGATCCCTGACTACGCAGGGCGCGGCACCCTGACGGACCTGAACTCGCTGGAGTCACTGGACGCCGAGGCCGTCGACGAGGGGCTGAAGGAGTTCGGCCAGGTGGAAGACGCCCTCTACGGTGTCGTCGCCGCCTCCAACGCGATGAGCCTGGTGGTCAACCAGGGCCTCGCTGGCGAGGCAGGACTGGAAGTCCCCGACGGCGAGTACGCCTGGGAGGAGCTGGCCGAGATGGCCACCAAGTCCTCGGAGTCCTTGGGCGACGACGTCTGGGGGCTGCAGGACGGAGGCGGCGACCTGATCCTATTCATCCTGAAGGTCCGCGACGACGGCCGGCAGTTCTACGCCGATGACGGCACGCTGAACGCCACGGCTGACGACCTCACCAAATGGTTGGAGTACTGGGAGGAGCTCCGTCAGAACGGAGGCGTCCCGCCCGCCGACGTCACCGCCGAGGCGCAGGGCGAGATGGCCAGCAACCCGATGGCGACGGGGCGGGCAGCGATGAGCTTCGGATGGACGCAGGACTTCATCTCCTACACCCGCCTCGTGGACAGCCCCCTGACGCTCCACATACCTCCCTATGTTCAGGCGTCGCCGAGCCTGTGGATGAACGCCGCCAGCCTGTGGTCGCTCTCCTCCACCTCAGCGGACGCCGAGAAGGCCGCCGAGATCGTGAATTTCATGATCAACAGCGACACCGCCATCTCAGCGCTCGGCGTCTCCCTGGGCATGCCGCCGTCGCAGGGAGCCCGCGACCAGCTCGCAGGGACGCTGTCCGATCCGGAGCAGATGGCGATGGACTTCATGGACAAAGTCGCCGAGACCTCCACACCGTTGAACCGGCTCTGGCCCGCAGGTTTCGCGGAGCTGCGTTCCCTGCTCGGAGACCTCAACGAAGCCGTCGCCTTCGGCGAGACCCCGATCGCGGAGGCGGTCGAGCAGTTCTTCACGACTGCGGACAGCTTCGAATGAGTATGGGAAGGACGAAGCTCGCCTCCCCGACATCCCCACAGAGTGGCCCTCCTGCAGAGCAGGAGCCTCTGGTGAGCCCACCTGTCAGGCAGGGGCAGCGTCGAGGCACCAAGCGACGGCGCTCGGCGACGGTCGCGGGGTACCTCTTCCTGGCCCCCTGGTTCATCGGCCTGTTCGGCCTGGTCCTCGGACCCATGGTGGCCTCGGCCTACCTCTCCTTCACCGAGTACGACCTGTTCACCACAGCGCGCTGGGTGGGCCTGGACAACTACGTGACCATCCTTGGATCGGACACGAAGTTCCAGCAGTCGGTCGGTGTCACGATGACTTACGTGCTCGTCTCGGTGCCGCTGAGGCTCGCATTCGCGCTGGGCCTGGCCATCGTCCTTAATCGCGCACTGCGGGGGATGAGCTTCTATCGATCAGTCTTATACC
>NZ_JBQDLF010000032.1:0-41413 GCF_052095815.1 Brachybacterium sp.
ATATTCCCCAATACTAATTCCCAAGCCCTGCCTACTGAAGGGTCAGAACGAAATGGGGATGAACCTGTGGATAACCCATATGTGTGGAGGAACGGTCGCGAGCGGTGGTGCGGCGGGCGGTCTCTCCCGTGGCTGACATGCTGGGTCGCAAGGGCTGCGCCCATCGACGATTCTGGCAGCGTGGCCTGCAGAAACTGTTCTCGGCGGTCGGGATTTCTCTGTGCTCACGGGCCCATATTGTGGGGGCGGAACGGCATAGAGCGGGCGGGACCGCGCACGGTAAGTGGGATTGCGCTGAGCTCAAAAAAGTTCCGGAACTTCTCGGAGAGAAATGGATTTGTCAAGACGGGCCGCGTAAATGTGGATAACTCGCGTTAGGGGGGAATGGTGCGGCCAGGCTCTATGTGAATCGCTCCGGTGACGCCGAGGGCGAGGGCGAGGCCGAGGGCGAGGGCGAGATCCGGGAGCACGCTGTCGCGCACCGCCAGCGACGAGCGCTCGCGACCCAATCCTCTGGGGATGACCCGACCCCTGTACATACAGCGACATACAGCGCACGATGGCTCCATGGCGACGCCCCACCCGATGAACCCCATCCGATGAACCGCTCCACGCCCCCGTCGATCCGTGCGACCTCCGCGAACCCCTTCACCCCCGGCTTCGGGCTCACCCCGATGATCCTCGCCGGGCGCGACCTCGCGATCGAGGAGTTCACCGCGGCGCTGGCCGGGAACGTGCCCGAGGCGAGGGCGATCCTCATCTCGGGTGCGCGCGGCTCGGGCAAGACCGTGCTGCTCACCGAGTTCCGGGAGCTGGCCCTCGACGCCGGATGGACGGATCTGCGGCTGCACACCTCCTCGACCTCCCTGGTCGAGGAGCTGCGGGGCCAGGCCATCGCGCACCTGAGGGAGATGGACCCTGACGCAGAGACCTCGCGGCTGACCTCCGCCGGGGCCTTCAACGTCAACGCCTCGCGCGACGTCATCCAGCGCTACGAGGGGGAGGGGGAGGTGCTCTCCACGGTGCTCGACCGACTGGCCCAGCTCACCGATGAGGATGGCGGAGGGCTGCTGATCACCCTCGATGAGCTGCAGTCGGTCGAGCGTGATCAGCTGCATGCCCTCACCCAGCACGTGCAGGACCTCATCGGGTCCGGCCATGCCGTCGCCTTCATCGCTGCCGGGGTGAGGCCGGGGGTCGATGCGCTGCTGGACCATGAGCGCACCACCTTCCTGCGCCGCGCCCACCGGATCGAGGTGGGCAGCGTGGATGTGGGCACCGCGGCGGAGGCGATTCGCATGACCGTCGCCGACACCGCGAAGACGATCACCCCCGAGGCTGCAGTGCTGGCCGGCGAGATCTCGCGGGGGTACCCCTACCTGATCCAGCTCGTCGGCTCGAAGGCCTGGCAGAACAGCGGCGAGGCGGACACGATCGAGATCGAGGACGTGCGCGGCGGGCGCGACGCCGTGGTCGCGGCGATGATCAAGAACGTCCACGGCCCGGCGCTGCGCGGGCTGAGCCCCCGCAAGCGCGAGTACCTCCACGCGATGCTCGCGGACGAGGGGCCCTCCGCCGTCGGCGACATCGCGGCACGGATGGGCATCGACCCGCGCAACCAGTCCACCTACCGCGAGCGCCTCATCGAGGAGGAGCTGATCCGCCCCGCCGGGCGCGGCTTCGTCGAGTTCTCCCTGCCCTACCTCGGCGATGCGCTGCGGCATGAGGCGCGGGAGGGGGTGGGGGCGGATGTCGAACCAGATCGCGGGGTCCGACGCTCTCACCGTGCGCGGCGCAGCCCTCGACGATAGGCGGAGGCGGGCGCCGGGACGGCGTCGGTAGCGTGAAGGGCACCATGAGCACGATCATCAGTAAGTCCCAGCGCCCCGTCCGTACCTACACCACCGGCCCCATCACCAGGGCGCTGCGGTGGTTCGCGGTGCTGTCGACGGTCGGCATCACGGCCTGGCTGCTCGTGCGCTACCCCTCCCTCCCGGACACGGTGGCGACCCATTTCGACGCCCGCGGCGAGGCCGACGACTGGGGGCCGAAGTGGTCGATCCTCGTGCTCGCCGGCGTGATGCTGCTGCTGTCGCTGGGCTTCGCCGCGCTGTCGACGCGGCCGCGGGCCTTCAACTATCCGCTCGAGATCACCACGCGCAACGCCCAGGCCATCTACCGCGAAGGGGAGCGGATGATGGTCTGGACGCTGCTCGCGATGGTGGTGGTCTACCTGGGGATCGCCTGGTCGGTGCTGGAGACCGGTGGGGCGCCGCTGATCGCCGCGGGGCTTGCGGTGATGGTCGCGGCGGTTGTCGTCGGGGTGATCCGCCTGGTCCGCGCCGGGCGCTGAATCGGCGCCGTCAGAGCCGTGCGAGCGCGAGGGCGATGTTGTCCGGGGCGCCGGCGGTGAGGGCGAGGTCGACCAGCCGGGCGGAGAGCGCGTCGACGTCGTCGCGGCTGTTCTCCAGCGCCTCCACCAGCGTCTCCGCCAGGGCCGACGGGTCGACGACGGCGTGCAGTCCGTCGGTCGCGACCAGCACCAGATCGCCCGGGGCGAGGCGGCGTACCAGCAGATCTGGCGCGGTGGGAGCGCCCGCGGCCAGCGCCCGGTTCAGCACTGCGCGATCCGGATGCGCGGCGACCTCCTCGGGGGAGAGCCTGCCCGCCTCGACCAGCGAGCGCAGACGGGTGTGATCCTGCGTGACCACGTCGACCTGCTCGCCGCGCACCAGCACCACCCGGGTGTCGCCGAGATGCGCGATGTGGAGCTTCTCGCCGTCGATCAGCGCCGCGGTCAGGGTCGAGCCGGCGTCGCCGTCGGCCGGCACCAGGGCTTCGGCGGCGGCCCAGGCGGTCTCGAGGGCAGCCAGCGGCGCGGCCGACGGATCGGCCTCGAGGGCCGACGAGAGCGCCGCCGCGAACGCGGCGAGGATCTGTGAGGCGAGGCCATCTGCGCTGCCGAGACCATCAGTGCTGCCGAAGCCATCGGCGACGGCGAGTAGGGTGCGGCCGCCCGGCAGCTCACGGACCAGCACGGCGTCCTGCTGAGCGCCTCGGACGAGGCCCTGATGGAGCGCCGAGGCGGTGCGAGGGGTGAGGGTGGAAGTGGTCATGATGTCCTCCGTCGGACGTTCCCCGAGGTCACGGGCGAGTGAGCGGACGGACGCGGCACGGGAGAGGGCGTCGGCCTCCTCCTGCCGCCACCAGGAGCGCAGCTCCGCGGCAGCGGCATCGCTGTCCAGATCGCACAGCACGCCGATGCGCGCGAGCCCCATCCCGAGGCCGCGCAGCGCGGCGATCAGCCGCGCCCGCTCGACCTGGTCACCGCCGTAGGAGCGGTAGCCGGTGAAGGGGTCGACGCGTCGGGGCACGAGCAGTCCCGATTCGGCGTAGAGGCGCAGCGCCTTGGGGCTCAGCCCGCTCGCGGCGGCCAGCTCCCCGATGCTCAGCAGCGTCTCGTCCATGCCATCCTCCGTCATCTCTCGCCCGGTCCCCGGGCTCCGGGTCTCTCCCGGTGAGCACCACGTTCCGGATTGTCCCAGGGGGAGAGTCAAGCGCTGCCGAGAATATTCCGTCGACCAGCACGGATCTGGTGTGGTCTGCTTTCCGCATGCATGTGATGATCCGACCCCTGGACCCCACCTCCGATCTCGAGCTCGACCAGTACCTCGCGCTCGGGAGGGCGCTGGACGAGCACACCTACGGCGGCAGTCAGGCCCTCACCCGGGAGCAGCTGCGGGCGCAGTTCAGCGAGTCGCCGTACTGGATGGTGCGGCGCTGGGTGGCGATCGCCGAGGTGATCGAGGGCGGCGAGCTGCTCGTCGGCCGAGCGAACACCTTCATGCCGCTGCAGGAGAACCTCGAGACCATCTCCGTCGGGGTCTCGGTGCATCCCGCCTTCCGCGGTCAGGGGATCGCGACTGCGCTGGTCGAGGAGGTGCTGCTGCCTGCGATCCGCGAGTCCGGCCGCACCCTGGTCGAGGGCTATGGCGAGGTCCCATCCGAGGGCGACCCCGACAGCCCCGAGGAGCCCGTGAACCGGCTCGCCCGCCGGCTCGGGATCACCCGCAAGAACCTCGCCGTCTGCCGGGCGCTGGCACTGCCGCTCGAGGCCTCCCTGCTGGAGATGCTGCAGGCCGAGGCTGCGGAGAAGATCGGCCAGTACCGGGTCGAGGTGTGGGACGGGGAGATCCCCGAGGAGCACCTCGAGACCTACGGCCTGCTGCTGCGCCAGCTCGAGCTCGATGAACCCGACGAGGACGTCGAGCACGAGGCACCCGAGTACACCCCGGAGCGGATCCGCGAGAGCGAGCGCCGCATGCGCGAGGCGGGGACGCTACGGATCACCGCAGTGGCCATCGCACCCGACGGCAGCTTCGCCGGGAACTCCGAGGTCCACGTGCACACCGCTGCGGACAGCACCCTCGGCTGGCAGGAGAACACCCTGGTGATGCCCGAGCACCGCGGGCACCGGCTGGGCCTCGCGCTCAAGGTCGCCACCCACCGTCAGCTGGGCGAGCGCGCGCCGCAGCTGCGGAGCCTGGTCACCTGGAACTCGCACGTGAATCCCTGGATGATCCAGATCAACGAGAAGCTCGGCTACCGCGCCCTCTATCGGGAGCTGGTGCTGCAGGGGCGTCCCGCGCTCTGAGTCTGAGCCCCGAACCTCCGACACGCCGCGCCGCCTCCCGCTCGGCGGCGGCTGTCGGGCTAGGTTCGGCCGCATGGGAGCGGACGATCGATGAGCGTGCAGGCGAAGCACCGCAGGAGGCCCCGGCGCGAGCGACCGCATCACCAGTTCACGATCGCCATCGCGATCCTGTCGTTGGTGATGGCCGGGGGCATGGTCGCAGGGCTGGTGACCAGCGTCGCGGGGCCCGACGGCGGGACATCGGCCGCAGGCTCCGAGCTGCCGCCCGGCGAACCCTCGAACACCACCCGCCTGACCCACCTGGACAGGATCACCGGGGACATCACCCCGAAGTCCGTGGTCGCGAGCCCGGCCGGCACCGTCATCGCGAACAACATGATGTACAGCCACTCCTCGACGCTCTACGACGCCGAATCCCTCGAGCTCACGAACACCGTGGCCGACACCGTGGATCTCGCCGAGTTCGGGTATCCGGACCGCGCCGGGACGACGGAGGGAGCGCCCGTGGAGGCGGTGTTCTCTCTCGACGGGAAGTACGCCTACGTCTCCCAGTACCGCCTGCGCGGCCCCGGCGAAGGAGCCGCTGCCACCGACGACTGCGCAGGTGGTGAAGAGATCGGGCGCTCCGCAGTGTTCCGCCTCGACATCGCCGCCGGTGAGTGGGACCAGGTGATCGAGGTGGGACGGGTCCCGAAGTTCATCTCCCTCTCCGCCGACGGCAGCACCGCGCTGGTCTCGAACTGGTGCGATGAGACCGTCTCCGTGCTCGACCTCGAGGCGGGGGAGGAGGTCCGGGAGATCCCGGTGGACGCCGCTCCGCGCGGCAGCGTGATCCTGCCGGACAACCGCACCGCCTATGTCACCGCGATGTACGCCGATGAGCTGTACAAGGTCGACCTCGAGACCGGGCAGAGCGAGCTGGTGCTCGAGACCGGGCGCAAGCCCCGCCATCTGGTGCTCTCGCCCGACGCGACGCGCATGTACCTCACCGTCTCCGGCAGCGATGAGCTGCTCGAGCTCGACGCCGCCACCGGCGAGGTGCTGCGCACCGCGCCGACCGGCCGCGAGCCGCGCACTATGGCGATCTCCCCGGACGGCCTCGCGCTGTACGTCGTGAACTACTACGCGAACACCGTCTCCAAGTTCGACACCGCGACCCTGGAGGAGATCCAGAGCGTCGAGGTGGGCAAGAACCCCATCGGCATCACCTACGAGCCCACCCAGCGCCGGGTCTGGGTCGCGAACTACGCCGGTTCGATCGACGTCTTCGACGACACCACCTCCTCTGGCGGCACGCTCGAGCCATGAGGCACGATGGAGCCATGAGCCAGGACCTCGAAGGCATCGTCACCGCGACCCGTGAGATCGACGCACCGGCCAGCGCGATCTTCGCGCTGATCGCCGATCCCTCGCAGCAGCCCCGCTGGGACGGCAACGACAACCTCGCCGAGGCCGCGCCCGGCCAGCGGGTCCATGCCGTGGGCGAGCTCTTCGTGATGACCAATAAGAACGGCGGGGTGCGCGACAACCACATCGTCGCCTTCGCCGAGGGGCGCGAGATCGCCTGGCGCCCGGCACCGCACGGCGAGCAGCCGGCCGGCCACCAGTGGGGCTGGGAGCTCGAGCCGCTCGAGGACGGTCGCACGCGCGTCACCCACACCTACGACTTCACCGCGCTGCCCCCCGAGCAGGAGAAGCGCCTGGCCAAGGCTCGCCTGATGACTGCGGAGAGACTGATGGCCTCGATCGACCGCCTCGTCCGGCTCGCCGAGGAGGGCGGGCAGTCCTGAGCTCGGCACCGGAGGGGCCCGTCGACCCTGAGCCCGTCGACCCGAGGACCCTCGGGCCGGTGATGGCGCCCGACGTCGCGCGCGTCGAATCTGCGATCGAGCAGGCCGCGCGGCGCGGGGACTTCGACAACCTCCCCGGCGCCGGGAAGCCGCTGAACCTGCCGGCCACCCACGATCCGGACTGGTGGATCAACCAGCGCCTGGCCAGCGGCGAGATCGACAGCCAGGCCCTGCTGCCGGTGGTGGTGCTGCTGCGCAAGGAGTTCGAGCAGCGCGCGGAGACACTCGCCGCGCTGACGGACGAGCGCGCGGCCCGCGCCTACGCCGAGGATTTCACCGAGCGGGTCCACCGCGACCGGCGTGAGAACCCCTTCCAGCGGATGCTCGCCCCGGCCTGGGATCCGGACGACGCGGCGCAGCGGTGGCGGGAGCTGCGGGCGGCAGCGCCGACATCGGTGGCGGAGCCGACAGCTCCGCAGGAGTCGGTGGCCGAGCCCCGCCGGCGGCGCTGGTGGCAGCCCCGCCGGCGGCGCTGGTGGCAGCCGCGCCGACGGGGCTGATCGAGACGTAGGAACTGTGCTGTTCCGGGCTCGGTGGCGCACGTTTCCTACGGCTCGGTCAGCGCAGTGCCTGCCCGGCGGCGGCGCACCACTCCTCGGGATCGCTCAGCGCCGTCGGCGCCCCGTTCGCCCGCAGCCAGGTGCACACATTGACGCAGTCACGGCGCAGGAACTCTGTGCCATTCGGGTTCGCGATCAGGTCGATCACCTGCGGGACGTCGATGATCACCGGATCGGGCTCGTTCTGCCGAGAGTCGACGAGGATGTTGTACGGGGAGAGGTCGCCGTGGACCAGGCCCAGGAGGGCGAGATCCAGGACCGCGCCCCGCAGCAGGTGGGCCCAGCGCTCGATCGTGCGTGGATCAGGCGTGGTCTCCTGCAGGCGCGGGGCGGCGACCGTGCCGTGCTCGTCGTCGGTGCCGATGAACTCCATGCACACCTCGGTGCCGACGAGCTGGATCGGGTAGGGCACCGGCAGCCCGGCCTCCCACAGCCGGCAGAGCATGTCGAACTCGGTGCGGGCCCACTGCGCGGCGGCGACCTGCTTGCCGAAGGCGGTGCCCTTGGCCATCGCCCGGGCCTCGCGGGTGTCCTTGGTGCGACGGCCGTCGGTGTAGGCGCTGCCGCGGTGGAAGGTCGAGTGGTCGGAGGAGCGGTACCGCTTGGCGACCATCAGCACTGCCTCGCCGGGAGCACCGCTCAGGAGCTCCTCGGGCAGGGCGCGTTCGAGGAGGAAGGCGTCGGCCTCCTTGCCGGTCTTGAGGATTCCGAGCTCGGTGTCGATCGCCCCGTCGTGCTGGACGACCCAGTCGGGGAAGGGCTGCGGGCCACGGTCGATGGTGCGGGCGGTCTCGGGCCAGGTGGACCAGCGCTGATCCTCGTCGAGCTCGGCGATGGTGGCGGTGAACATGGCGTGGGCGAAGAAGGCGTCCTGGTCGAAGGACGTGGCCATAGGGGTCTCCTGAGGGAGGACCTGCGAGTTGCTCAGCAGGTCGTGGCGGAAGGGAGGACTGCAGGGGTCAGCACGGTGACAACCATCAGCTCCTCCTTCCCTCAGGGCTCCACGCGGAACCGGGGACAGCGTATGACGGGACGTCGGCGGAGTGCGAGCGAATATTCGGCAAGCGAGGAAAAGGCGTGGTGACCAGTGGATTGGGGAAAACTCTCGTCGCCCGGAGAGAGGGCAGGGTGCCGAGGAGGAACCGCCTCCGCGCGCGACGGTCACGCTGGCGCCGCTGACCATCTCCGAGGCCCTGCTGCCCACGGTGCCCGTAAGAGCCGGGACCTGGACCGCGACGCTCCTGCCTGACGGCGAGGGCCGCTTCCCCGGGGTCCATCTCGCCGAGGACGGCGAGGACGTGGTGGTGCTCGCCATCGAGCAGGACGTGCCCCGGGGATACCGAATCGTCGGGGCCAGGTCAGAAGTGCTCAGGGCCGGGGAGTGAATCGAGGGGCAGCCGTCGGCCGTCACAGTCATGATGCGATTCACCAGAAGCTGTCCCGATCGCCGGACGAATGTGGTCAGATTTCAGGATGACCGCCTCGCGCTCCACGCTCCGCACCGTCCCGCCCCGCACCGTCCCGCTCCGCCCCGCTCGCCGCTCCGTGCTGCTCTCCGGCGCTCTCCTGGTGCCGCTCGGACTGGCAGGATGCGACCCGGAGCGGGACGGTCCTCCCGAGGAGCTGTCCGCGCCCACCCTGAACTTCGAGCCGATGACGAGCGACGAGAAGCTCCTGCCCGAGCAGCCCATGCTCGAGGACTCCTGGAACATCTCGCCGACGGACGAACACCCTCTGGCGGTGCTCGTGAGCCGGACTCTCGCCCAGGAGCGGGATCTCTTCGTGATCACGCGCGAGCAGCCGAGAGGCATCGCGGTCCCGATCGATCCGGCGACGACGGGGCTCGCCGTCGACCGCCACGCGGCCACGGTCGGAGTCCTCGCCTCGACCGTCGTGGACGCCGAGCATCGGCAGCAGCTGTGGAGCTCCGCGGACCTCGCCGACTGGACAGCGGTCGAGGTCACCGGCATCGACCGGGAGATCGCGGCCTTCGGCGGCGGGATCGTGGCCTCCGCCGTCAACGGGCGCACCGTCGCCGTCTGGGAGCTGCCCGCCGACGGCACGGCTGCCGCTCTCACCGCACTGGAGGTGCCCGAGGGTGTTGAGTGGGAGGTGCTGGACGTCGCACGGAACAACGCGGCGATCGTGCTGCTGGTGACCGCGAGGGACGCCGCCGGCACGGAGGCGCCCGCGATCCTGGCCTCTCAGGACTCCGGCGCCACCTGGGCAGAGCCTCAGGTGCTTCCCGACGACGGGAAGGACGCCGTCGCCATGTCGGTCTCTCCCCTCGGCGAGGGCTTCGTGGTGATCGGGAGCCACGAGCCGGCATCGGATGACGGCGCGTATATGAGACCGACGGCCTGGGTGAGCCCCGACGGCACCTCCTTCACGCAGGAGGAGATCCCATTACCGGCGTTCGGCCTGGACGGATGGACGAGGAGCGGCGAGAAGATCCCCGTGGACGATCCCATCGACTGGGGGTCATTCGGTGCGTCCCCGGCGGTGGTCGACGCGAAGACCGGGACTGTCCATTTCGCGGCCATCCTCGAAGACGACTGCCGCTGCGCGACCCGGTCCGCTGAGGGGACGTGGACGGTCTCAGACATGGGCGACTTCGTCGGGCACACCCTCACCCACGGCGCGGCGACCCCCGACAGCCAGATCCTGCTGGGTGAGACGAGCACCTACGCCCGTGAGGGCGGTGGCGGATCCCTCGCACTGGGGCTGCCCTTCACAATCGGTCGGAATTACATCCGACTGATACACGATGTGCACAACGGTATCGATGCCGTGATCCAGGGCTACCGGAGCTTCGTCGACAAGTCGAGCACACATAGCTCGACCTCCGTCGCCAGCAACCTCGGAGTGAGCATCCGCGATGGCGGATTCGTCCTCGCCGAGGACTTCCCCCAGCAGGTGGAGGAATGGGACTGGGGCCGGGTCCATCGGCTGCCGGACGGGGTGGAGATCCTGTCCGGCCGGGAAGAGGACGAGGACGGCAACGGACAACTCCTCTCCCTGGCCCGGGGCGACGGCGAGTGGGTCGACACCGAAGGGCTCGAGATCCCCGGGCTCTACATGCTGGGAAGCACCTCCATCGTCGGCGAGACCAGCTACTTGTCCGGTGCTGGCACCATCGCGGACCAGGACGGATCAGCCCTGGGCGGGATCAAGGTCCTCTCCTCCTCGGACGGGCTCACCTGGGAACAGGTCGGATCGGGCCCCGACTCGCCTTCGGAGGATCCCGCCTTCGGCGGAGGTGGATACATCACGACCGTCACCTCTGTCGACGGAGTCCTCATCGGCCTGGGGACGGCAGTGGCCGAGCACGGTCTGAATCGTGCCGCGACATTCGTCCTCACGGTCGGTGTCTGGACGCCGCGGGTGATCGAAGACATCCCGCCGGGCCTCAACTTCGGCTTCCCCTACCTGGTCGGGGACGCCGTGCATGTGTTAGCGGCAGGCTATGACAGGGTGTATCACGGTGTCCTCGCTGCGGACGGGAGCTGCACACGGACCTACCTGTCCTCGGACCAGGAACAGCGCGATATGCTCACCGACCTCGGCGGCGGGGCGCTGCTCGCCTCCGGGTGGAGCCGGACCGCCTCGGCCTTCGGGGCGTGCGTGTGGGCGAGCCGAGACGGCGGCGAGACGTGGGCGGCGACGGTGCTCCCCGAGCATGAGGGCCGGTTCCCCCGCGTCGACCTCGCCCGAGACGGGGAGGACGTCGTGGTCATCGCGGAGCATGACGATGCTCCAGTGGGCTTCAAGATCATCGGTGCGCAGAAGGCCGTCCTGCCGGACACAGGATCTGAAGGGTGACCCACGCGAGGAAGACCGCCGGATGCCTGGCGACGCTGCTCGGCGGAGCGGGGATCCTGCACCTGGCCCGGCCCGAGCCTTTCGACAGCATCGTCCCACCGGCGCTGCCCGGCCCGGCGCGGACCTACACCTACGCCTCCGGGGTGGCGGAGCTCGGCATCGCCGGGCTGCTCGCCGTGCCGCGCACCCGACGGCTGGGCGGGATCGCCGCAGCGGCGCTGTTCGTCGCGGTGTTCCCCGCGAACCTGCAGATGGCCTACGACTGGCGCCACGCCCGGCCCCGGAAGCGCGCGATCGCGTGGGGGCGCCTGCCGCTGCAGGCGGTGCTCATCGCGCAGGCGCGGCACGTGGCGCGATGACGGCACCTGTGCCCGCAGCCATCCTCGATGATCTCGAGCGCTGCCGGGTCCAGCGGCGCACTCTCGCGATCCTCATCGCGGGACAGATCGTCTCCGGCCTCGGCGTCGGTGCGGCGTTCAGCATGGGCGCGCTGCTGGTCGCCGCGGTGACCGGCAGCGAGGCCTGGTCCGGGATGGCCGCGACCATGAACACCCTCGGTGCCGCGGTCTTCGCGATCCCGCTCGCGATGCTCGCACGCCGTCGCGGCCGACGGGTTTCGCTGACCACGGGCGCCCTGTTCGCCGCGCTCGGCGCCCTCGCAGTCACCGTCGCCGCGGCGCTCGACAGCCCGGCCCTGCTGCTGCCCAGCATGGCCGTGATGGGCATCGGCTCCGCCCTGAACTTCCAGTCGCGCTTCGCCGCGACCGACCTCGCGACCGAGGCGACCCGCGGCCGGGACCTGTCCCTCGTGGTCTGGTCCACGACCCTCGGCGCGGTGATCGGCCCGAACCTCGCCGAGCCCAGCGACGCCCTCGGCATCGCCCTCGGGCTGCCTGCGCTCAGCGGAGGGTTCGTCATCGCCGCTGCAGCTCAGCTGGCGGGTGCGCTGCTGTATGCGATCGCGCTGCGGCCGGATCCGCTGCTGCTGGCGCTCGGCCCGCACCGAGTGGTGCCCGCCGGGCCGGAGCGTCGGGCGGCGCGCGGTCTCGCGATTCTGCGCGCCAACCCGACCGCCCGCAGCGCCGTGCTCGCCGTCGCCCTCGGTCACGCCGTGATGGTGGCACTGATGGGGATGACGCCGATCCACCTCATGGGCCACGGCGGGTCCCTGTCGATCGTCGGCATCACGATCAGCCTCCACGTCGCGGGGATGTTCGGGCTCTCGCCCGTGTTCGGGATCCTCACCGACAAGATCGGCGGGCGTGCCGTGATCCTCGGCGGTCAGGCCATGCTCGCCGCCGCGATGCTCATCGCGGCGGTCGGCGCGGAGAGCAACGCGCTGGTCGCGGTCGCGCTCACACTGCTGGGCCTCGGCTGGTCCGCGTCGAACGTGGCCGGGTCGACCCTGGTCAGCGGCGCCGTCCCCACTGCGCAGCGCCCGGCCGTGCAGGGCACCTCGGACCTGCTGATGAACCTTGCCGGGGCGACCGGCGGCGCGCTCGCCGGGCTGATCCTCGCCGG
This sequence comes from Brachybacterium sp., assembly GCF_052095815.1. Lineage (NCBI taxonomy): Bacteria > Bacillati > Actinomycetota > Actinomycetes > Micrococcales > Dermabacteraceae > Brachybacterium > Brachybacterium sp. The sequence goes on from NZ_JBQDLF010000032.1 coordinate 12,408, forward strand.
GATCGGATTCTCGGGCCTGGCACTGGTCCTGCTGGTGCCGGTGGTGATCGTGACCGCGGACCAGCTGCGGAGGCGCCGCTGAGCGAAGGGCTCAGGCGCCGGCGGCCTGCTGGGCGCCCATGACGGCGGAGGTGCCCAGGTCGCTCTTGGGCAGCGGCTGCTGAGCGGAGAGCGCCTCGGTCCAGGCCTCGGTGGTCACGACCGCGGCCAGGTTCGAGTTCAGCACCGCCATGATCGTGCGGTGCACCGTCTCGGCGGAGGCGAAGCCCGCGTCGTTGGCGATATTGATCGCGCTGGTGGCGTCGGACAGCACCTCGGTGGTGAACCCGAGGCCCTCGCCCTCCACGGCGGAGGCGAGGATGCAGTTGTTGGTCATGTAGCCGACCAGGGTGACAGTGTCGACCTACTGCTGGCCGCCGCGATGCTGATCGGGCAGTGATCGCGCGGAGGTGACCTCCCGGCGGTTCAGAGTTGGGACTCGAGCCGCCCTGCCACGATCGTCGCGAGCACCGTGGTCTCCTGCAACAGCTCGGAGGCCTCTCGAGCGGCGGCGTCGACCATCAGCCCGTCGGCGCCGAGTGGGACGTCGGCGAAGGGTGAGTGCTCGAGCAGCACGATGTCTCCTGGGCCGCCCACCTGCAGGGACGTGATCTCGTCGGTGGAGGCGGCGAGGGCCTCGCGGGGCTGCAGCTGCTGGCCGGGATGCCAGCCCGGGCGCTCGTCTGCGCTGCGGTGCACGGCGGCGGCCATCGCGAGCCAGGGATCCAGCGGTGCGACGGGCGCATCGGAGCCGAGGGCGAGCGGCACTCCGGCGTCCAGCAGGTCCCGCAGCCGGAAGGCCTGGGTGCCGTGCCCGGGCCAGATCGCCTCGGTCGCGTCCCGGTCGTCCAGCAGATGCGCGGGCTGGACGGAGGCGATTACGCCTAGCGCGGCCATCGCGTCGATGTCGTCATCGGTGAGCATCTGCGCATGTTCGATCCGGGCGCGCTCGACGCCGACGCTCCTGATCGCATCGAGCGCGACCTGCGCGGCGGCGTCCCCGATCGCATGGACCGCGGCGGCTAGACCCTGCGACGTCGCCCTGGTCAGCACCTCGCGGAGCGCCTCGGGGCCGACGCTGAGGACACCGCGCCCCGCATAGCCGTGGCCGTCGGTGTAGGCGTCACGGGTGTAGGCCGAATGCGAGCCGAGGGCACCATCCACGATCACCTTGAGCGGCCCCATCGTCACCAGGCCCAGTTCATCGAGCACCGTGCCCGTCGGGCCGGGTGCCGCAGCGAGCTCCTCGGGGTAGACGGCAGTGCGGATCCGCATCCGGGCTGCGCGGTGCAGCCATTCCTCCCACGGCCGGCCCCACTCCATGTCCGTCATGCCCACCACGCCGCGCTGCAGGGCTTGACGCTGCAGCATCGCCGCGCCCGTGGCCACCGACTCGGCGACCCCTGGCAGCTCGGGCAGGCGCGGGGCGATCACGAACCACTCCTCCTCCGCGACGATCCCGTCCCGCGGCGGCATCCCCAGGGCACGCAGCGCGGCGGAGTTCAGCCAGGCATGGTGCGCATCCCCGCCGATCAGCACGGTCGGCACCGCGCCGGTGGCCTCATCGAGCGCCGGCACCGTCGGCTGCACCGCGAAGTCCACCAGGCGGTGCCCGAAGCCGATCAGCGCCTGCGCGGGATCGAGGGCGGAGTCACGACGTGCGGCGAGCTCGGCCCGCACCAGTTCGAGGATCACGCCCACGCTGCCCGCCCCGGAGGTGTCCAGGCGGGCATGGGCCTGGGCGAGCTGGCCGGAATGGACATGCTGGTCCCACAGGCCGGGGATCGCGAGGGCGCCGGCGGCCTCGTGGATCTCCTCGCCGGGAGCAGCTCGGAGGTCGGTGGCGAGCTCGATGATCACCCCGTCGCGAAGCCGCAGGTCCACCGGGCGGGCCGGCGCCTCTCCCGTGGCGGCGTTGAAGGGCCGCACCTGTCTGATCAGCACCGATCCAGACTAGCCGCACGAGGTCATGACGACTGTCATGGCCCGGTCATGACCGCGGGGACTGGGGCGGGGGCCGCCGCTGCGGAAGCCTGGAGCCATGACCACGACCACCGCCTCCGCCACGGCTGCCGAACCCGCCTCCACCACCCCCGCCGCTGCCGCCACCGCTGCGATCAGCCTGCGCGGGCTCACCAAGCACTACGGGAGCGTCCGCGCTCTCGACGGCCTCGACCTCGAGATCCAACCCGGGGAGATCGTCGCCCTGCTGGGCCCCAACGGCGCCGGCAAGTCCACGGCGATGGAGATGATGGTCGGCCTCGCCACGCCCGACGCCGGCACCGTGGGCGTGCTCGGCACCGAACCCGCGACCGCCACCCGCACCGGACTGATCGGCACCATGCTCCAGGCCGGCGCGCTGCTGCCCGACCAGTCCGTCCGCTCGATGCTGCGGATGCTCCACTCCCTGCAGGCCCACCCGATGCCCATGGCCGAGGTGATCGCCCAGGCCGACATCCAAGACCTGGTGAAGCGCAAGATGGGGGCGCTTTCCGGCGGGCAGGCTCAGCGGGTCCGCTTCGCGATCGCCCTGCTCGGCGACCCGCAGGTGCTGCTGCTGGACGAACCGACCGTCGGGATGGACGTCGGCGCTCGCCGCGCCTTCTGGGACCAGATGCGGGACGTCGCCGCGACCGGTCGCACCGTCGTCTTCGCCACCCACCACCTCGACGAGGCCGAGCGCGAGGCTCGCCGCGTGATCGTCATGGACCGCGGCCGGGTGGTCGCCGACGGCACCGGCGCCGAGATCAGCGCCGTCGTCGCAGGCCGGGTGATCACCCTGCGCGGTGCGGAGCCCGCACAGATCGCCGCACTGCCCGGCGTCGAGAGCGCCACGGCCGACGAGACGGATCCCCGCCGCGTGCGTGCCGTCTGCTCCGACTCCGACGCCGTGCTCAGGGCGCTGTTCACCTCGCCCCTCGCCGCCGATGTCCACGAGGTCCTGGTCTCCGCACCCGGGCTCGAGGAAGCCTTCCTGCGCATCACCGACCACGAGGGAGACCAGCGATGAGCCACGCCGCCGCCACGTCGGCCGCCCGAACCATCACCGATCAACGGAGCTCCGTCATGACCTCGCCGACCATCGCCACCACGCTCACCTCCACCGCCGCCGCCGGGATGCCAGCGCCGCGCACCGCCGCCGCCCCGTCGGCCGCGACCCGCACCGTGCGCTACGCGCTGCACACCACGCGAATGACCGTCACCAACGTCATGTTCATGGTGTTCACGATCGCGATGCCGGTGGGGATGTACCTGCTGTTCGGGATGATGTTCGGCGATGAGGCCGAAGGGACCGCCCGCGGGATGATCATGGTCAACATGGCCGCCTACGGCGGGCTCGGCGCTGCCGTCACCGCCGGCACCCAGATCCAGGAGGACCAGCGCAACGGCTTCCTGCGTCAGCTGATCGTCGCGGGGCTGTCCCCGCGCTCCTTCCTGGCCGGCTCGGTGATGGCTGCCAGCGCCGTGATCCTCCCCGCGCTGTTCGCGGTGGGCGTGGTCGGGATCGCGACCGGCGTCGAGGTGGCGCCCGGAAGTTTCCTCACCACCCTGGTGGTGCTGTGGCTGGGACTGCTGCCCACCATCCTCATCGGCCTTGTGCTGGGCATGGTCCTCAAGGGCGGCGCGGCGATGGCGGGAGGCGTGGTCACCATGATGGCGATGGCGATCTTCGGCGGGCTGTGGATGCCGCTGGAGACGTTCCCGAGCTGGATGCAGCAGATCGGGCACGCCATGCCCACCTACTGGATCTCGCGACTCGGGCAGTGGTCGATGTACGGCGGGGAGCTGCCGGCGACCGGCCTGCTTGTGATCGGCGCCTGGACCCTGGTGCTCGGCGTGCTGTGCGCGTTCAGCTTGCGCCGCGCCGTGGGGCTGAAGCGTCGCTGACACAATGGCCGCCATGGGAACTCTCGAGGCGACGACGTGGGGCACCGGCGTGCGCGGCAGCCAGGAGCAGGATCCGGCGTCCCGTCTCCTCACCCCGCGTGCGCTCCACCGGGCCGCGCTCGAATCCGGCGGGCTCACCTACTCCCTCGCCCCCGTCCTGTTCATCGCGATCCCGGTCGCCTTCGCCTGGATCCAGAACCCGGGCCCCGGAGCCGCCGTCGTCACCGGGCTGCTGCTGGTCTACGCCGTGGTCTTCGTGTACTGCTGCGGCATCAGCCTGTACCCGCTGCGGGTGCGGCTGGCCTGGTTCGCCCTGTGTACCGGGCTGCTGCTCGTGCTCATCCCGTTCCTCGGCCTGAACGTGCTGTTCATGGTGATGTTCCAGGCCATGACGCATGTGCTTCTGCTGCCGTGGAAGTGGGCGGTGCCGACGATGGTGGCGATGAGCCTCGCCGTCATGGTGCTCGCGATCGTCACCGGGGTGTACGTGGCCGCCGGCCTCGCCCTGACGGGCATGCTGATGTCCTGGGGCATCGGCTACGGCATCCGCCAGGAGCTCCTGCAAGGGCAGCTCGAGGCCGCCCAGCACCGCAACGCCGTGCTCGCCGTCGCTGCAGAGCGCGAACGCATCGGCCGTGACCTGCACGACCTCGTCGGTCACTCTCTGACCTCCCTCACCATCTCCGCGCAGCTCGCCCGCAGGCTCCTGGACTCCGATCCCGAGGCGGCCCGCGAGCAGCTCGTCCACATCGAAACCACGGTGCGCCAGGCCCTCGCCGATGTCCGCGCCACCGCCTCCGGCATGCAGCACGTCCGCGCCGCAACCGAGATCGCGTCGGCCCGCACCGTGCTGTCCACGGTCGGCATCCAGGCCGAGGTCCCCACCGCCCTGCCCCCGCTGCACGACGACCTCGCCGAACTGTTCGGCTACGTGATCCGCGAAGGGGTCACCAACATCGTGCGCCACTCCCGCGCCACCCGAGCCGAGATCAGCGTCAGCGAGGACTCCGTGAGCATCGAGGATGACGGCGTCGGCATCCCCCAGGGAGCGGACCGCTCCGGGCTGCGCGGCCTCGAGGCACGGATCGCGCTCGCCGGCGGGCGCCTCGAGGTCCGCTCCTCCGAGACCGGGACCCGCCTCACCACGACCATGGGAGCGGCGGCATGATCCGCCTGGTGGTCGCCGACGATCAGGCGATCCTGCGCTCGGGCCTGGTCGCGCTGCTGCGCCTGGAGAGCGACCTCGAGGTGGTGGGGGAGGCGGCCGACGGGGCGGGCGCCCTCGCGGCGGTGGCCGAGCACCGCCCCGATGTGCTGCTGCTGGACGTGCAGATGCCCGCCGGCGTCACGGCCGAGGGCGAGGAGGGTCCCGCGGATGGGATCGAGGTCGCCGAGGCTCTGCGGGGGCGCGACGGCGCACCGCGGATCATCGTGCTGACCACCTTCGGCCGGGCCGGCTACCTGCGCCGCACCATGGAGGCCGGGGCACACGGCTTCATGGTCAAGGACACCCCCGTCGAGCAGCTCGTCGACGCGGTGCGCCGCGTGGACCAGGGGCTGCGGGTGGTGGACCCCGAGCTCGCCGCGCAATCCCTCGCCGTCGGCGCGAGCCCGTTGACCGCCAAGGAGACCGAGGTGCTGCAGGCTGTCGCCGCCGGCGGCACCACCGCGTCGATCGCGCGGAGCCTCTTCCTCTCCGAGGGCACCGTGCGCAACCACCTCTCCGCCGTGATCGGGAAGCTCGGGATCACCAACCGGGCCGAAGCCGTGAGGACCGCCTCGGACAACGGCTGGATCTGACCCCTGTCCAGTCAGCCCGCGTAGCCTTTCGGGGTGCACACGATCGAATCCCCGTTCGGCCTGCTGATCCAGATCAGCGTGCCGATCTTCGCGATCGCCTCGATGCTGTCGATGGGCCTGCGCACCCCGCTGCGCGCCTTCCGCAAGCAGCTGCGGGACCGCCGCACCGTCTTTGCGGTGCTCGGCGCGAACTTCGTGGTGGTCCCCGCCGTGGGCACGCTGCTGATCTGGCTGCTGAAGGACCTGCTTCCGCACCAGACCGGGGAGGGCTTCATCATCGCTCTGTGCGCCGCCGGAGCCCCCTTCGTGCTGCAGCTCGGCGCGATGGCCCGCATCCCCTATGGCGAGACCGCTGGCCCGATGGCGGTGCTGCTGCTCGGCTCGATCCTGTTCATGCCGCTGGTGGTGCCCTTCCTGCTCCAGGACGTGACCGTGCAGGGCTGGGCGGTGGCGCAGCTGCTGCTGGGCACCATGCTCTCCCCGATGATCGCGGGCATTGTCATCGCGGCCGTCTGGCCGGGGTGGGCCGACCGGTTCGCCCGCACCGCCGGCAGCGTCGCCGCGATCTCCGCGGTGCTGATGTTCCTCTCCGGTTTCGGAGCCAACAGCCACCTGGTGCTGGATCTGCTGCTCTCACCGGTGCTGCTGGTCGCGGCAGGCCTGGTGGCGCTCGCCTTCCTCACCGGCCGCATCGCCGGAGACCTCGCCGGGGACACCCTGACCGTCCATGACGGACCCGCGATCCTCACCTCCCAGCGCAATATCGCCGCCGCCCTGCTGGTGGCCCGCACCGGCGCCGAAGGGTCCGACGGCGACGGCTCGATCGTGGTCGCGATCCTGCTGCTCAGCGCCGTCGGCTTCGTGATGCTGGTGCCCTACGCGCTGGCAAGCGGCGTGCTGCGACGACGGCGAGCGGGGGAGAGGACCTCCCTCGGCGTGCTGCTGGGCGTGGTGGGCCCGAAATCGGACTGAGCCTGAGCGGTCACGTACTCCTCGGTATCCCCTCTGAGCTGTCGCCTAGGAGAGGTCGCAGCGACAGCTCAGAGGGGATACCCGCGAGGAAGGGGAGAGCAGAAGCACGTGGTCAGTGCTCGGGACCCCGCCTAGGCTGACCGGGTGACATCCCTGCTGCGCATCGTCCGCTTCACCCGTGCTCTCGCCCCGCTGTACATCGCGATCATCGCCTGCTCCGTGCTCACCGCGGTCGCGGGCCTCGCGGTCCCCTTCCTGATCGGTCACGCGACCGACACCGTCGCGGGCGCCGTGGGCGGGCAGGGCGCGACCGGCACCGCCGTGCGCACCGTCATCCTCATCGCCGTGGCGGTGCTGGTGGCCGAGCTGGCCGTCACCGTGATCTCGAACGTCGGCGGCTGGTTCGGCGACGTGATGAGCAACCGGATGCGCACGATCCTCTCGGTGCGCTACTACGACAAGCTGCTCCACCTGCCGCAGCGCTGGTTCGACGGCGAGATCACCGGCACGATCGTGGCGAGGCTGAACCGTTCGATCACCGAGATCACGAACTTCACGAAGATGATGTCGAACTCCTTCGCGTCGATGCTGATCACCACCGCCGCGGTGCTCGCGATCAGCGCCTACTACGCCTGGCCGCTCACGGTGCTGCTGCTGATCGTGTTCCCCGTCTACGTGTGGCTGACCTCGCTGACCTCGGTGAAGTGGCAGCGCCTGGAGGGGGAGAAGAACGAGCAGATCGACATCGCCTCGGGCCGCTTCGCCGAGGTGGTCGGGCAGATCCGGGTGGTGAAGTCCTTCGTGCGCGAGCGCGGGGAGCTCGCGGACTTCTCCCGCCGCTTCCGCTCCACCGACGCCACCACGCGTGCGCAGTCCACGCACTGGCACCGGATGGACGTGATCCGTCGGGCGTTCCTGAACCTCATCTTCTTCGGCATCTACGTGATCATCTTCGTGCGCACCGTCCAGGGGCAGTTCACCCTCGGCGAGATGGTGCTGCTGATCCAGCTGATGGCCATGGCCAAGGCCCCGGTGGAGTCGATGAGCTGGGTGATCGACTCCGCCCAGCGCGCGATCGCCGGCTCCAAGGACTACTTCCGCGTGATGGAGACCCCCGTGGATCCCCGCACCGCCGCGGTGATGGCGGCGCGGCCGACGGATGCTGCGGATGCGGGCCACGCGAGCGGCACCGCCGCGGCCGACGAGCGGGCCGACGAGCGCGCCGGCGACAGTGCGCTGTCGACCGTGCAGGCCGCGGCACCGGCGGCTGTGCTCACCGTGTCGCCGGCGATCGAGCCCGTGCCCGGTGCGCCCGTGGTCGCGTTCCGTGATGTGTCCTTCGCCTATGAGGACGGCGAGGACGTGCTGCACGAGATCGACTTCGCGGTCGAGCGCGGCGAGAAGATCGCCCTGGTGGGGGAGTCCGGCGGCGGCAAGTCCACCATCGTGAACCTGCTGCTGGGTCTCTACGAGCCGCGCCGGGGCAGCATCGAGGTGGTGGGCCACCCGAGCGCGGACCTGCCGCTGGACCAGCTGCGCTCCCGTATCGGGGTGGTCTTCCAGGACGCCTCCCTGTTCTCCGGCAGCATCCGCGACAACATCTCCTACGGGCGGCCCGAGGCGAGCGAGGAGGAGGTCGTCGACGCGGCCCGTCGCGCGAACGCCGACACCTTCATCCGCCGCTTCCCGGCCGGCTACGAGCAGGTGATCGGGGAGCGCGGGCTCAAGCTCTCCGGCGGGCAGCGCCAGCGGATCGCGGTGGCCCGCGCGATGCTCAAGGACGCCCCCGTGCTCGTGCTCGACGAGGCCACCTCCGCCCTGGACACCAAGGCCGAGATCCAGGTGCAGAAGGGGCTCGAGGAGCTGATGACCGGGCGCACCTCGATGATCATCGCCCACCGCCTCTCCACAATCGCCGGGGTGGATCGGATCATCACCCTGAGCGACGGGCGCATCGATGAGATCGGCTCCCCGGCCGAGCTCGCCGTGAGCGGCGGCATCTATGCCCAGCTGCTGGACCTGCAGAGCTCGGGGAACACGAAGAAGCTCGCGACGTTCGACATCACCGGCTGAGGCGGTTGTCGCTGACCGGTGAGAGGATCGCTTCATGACCTCCCACCCTGCCCCTGTCCGTCCGGACGTTACGGAGACCCAGCTCATCGGAGGCGTGGAGAAGCGCACCATCGAGATCGTCGACTATGACGAGCGCTGGCCCGACTGGTATCTCGCCCACGAGCAGCGGATCCGCGACGCGCTCGCCGGCGCCGGTATCCAGATCGAGCACATCGGGTCGACCTCCGTCCCCGGCCTCGCCGCGAAGCCGATCCTCGACGTCCTGGTCGTGGTCGAGCACATCACCGCCGAGGAGGACCATGCCGAGCCGCTCGTGCGGGCCGGCTACGAACTGCGGGTTCGTGAGCCGGGGCATCGTCTGGTGCGCACTCCGGAACGTGACGTCCATGTCCATCTGCTCGAGCGGGGTGACCCGGGCATCGAGGCGTACCTCCTGCTGCGCGATCGGCTGCGGACCGACGCCGCGGACCGTGCGCTCTACGCGGAGACCAAGCGCGAGCTCGCCTCGCGGGATTGGGAGGAAATGAACGACTACGCGGACGCCAAGACCGATGTGATCGCCGCGATTCTGAGCCGTGCACGCCAGCGCCGTGGGGTCGCTGAGTGAGCACCTGGAACGGCGTGGCGGAGGCATATCGACGGTCCTTCGCGACTCTGTGTGCCGGGACCGATGACGCTCTTGTGGAGGCGACAGGACCGGCGCACGTCCATCTCGACGTCGGGTGCGGGACAGGTAGCCTCGCGCTCGCTGCTGCGCGTCAGGGCCGACGGGCCATCGCGGTCGATCCAGACCCGGACATGGTCGCCGTGACCCGCAGGGCAGTGAGCACCTCGGGACTCGACGTCGATGTCTTCGGCGCGGGAGCACCGTCACTTCCGCTGGACGACAGCTCGGTTGATGCCGTCACCGCGAATTTCGTCATCAACCATGTGTCCGATCCTCGCGCGAGCGTCCGTGACCTTGCCCGGGTGGCCGCACCGTCGGCCCGGGTAGCGATGACGATCTGGCCCGCATCTCCGGGGCCGCATCTCGCCGCTTATGCGAGCGCAGCTGAGGGAGCCGACGCAGTCCCAGTTCCGAGCTCTCGGCTGGCTCCTGAGCGGGACTTCGAGCGCAGCCCTGCGGGGCTCGCCGAGCTGGCAGAGGACGCGGGGCTGCGCACCGAGCACGCGGGGGAGGTGCACTGGACCTGGCGGGTCACAGCCGACGATCTGTTCGCCGGCATCGCCGGTGGCATCGCAGGGCCCGGCCGAATCCATCAGGCGCAGACGGAGGCGGTGCGGGAGAAGATCGAGGAACGGGTACGAGGGCTGTGGGCGCACTATTCCGCCGATGGCGGCGTCCTCACCTTCCCGGTCACCGCAGTGCTGGTGGTTGCGGTCCGTCCCTGAGCAGCCGAGGCAGGATCCGCACCAGCACCACCATGCCGAGCAGCTCGACAAGGGTCTGGGTGACGACGGCGGCCGGGACGAGCGGGGACGGCATCGCGAGAGCTAGCGGCAGCACGACGAGGGAGTTGCGGGTCGCCGCAGAGAAGGTCAGGGCGCGGGATTCACCGACCCCGAGCTTCGCGAGCCGGGAGACGAGGATCCCGGCGGCCGTCGCCAGGACCAGGAATCCGGCGTAGATCGGCACCAGGGCCAGCAGCGCCGTGCCCGCGCCGAGCACGCGCGGAGTCTGGGACGCCACCACCGTGACCAGCACCAGCACCATCAGCGGCACCATCGCGGGGGAGAGGTCCCACCGCGGGGCGAAGCGTTGGATCAGGGCGGCCACCAGCAGGGGGAGCAGCACCAGCAGCACCAGCGCGCGCAGGAACGGGACCGGGTCGATGAGCCCCGCCGCCCCGCCGCCGCTCAGCAGCGGCACCAGCACCGGCAGGGCCAGCATCTGGGCGAGCATGAGCAGCGGCGTCGCCGCGAGCAGCCGTTGGTGAGCGCCGCCCGCGAGCGCGGTGAACACGATGACGTAGTCGATGCAGGGGGCCAGCAGCACCAGCAGGGCGCCGATCAGCAGTTCAGGGGAGTCGGCGAGCGGCCGGGTGAGAGCCCAGACGATCAGGGGGACTGCCAGGAGGTTGACTGCCAAGAGGGCCAGCAGGAAACGGCGATCCGCCAGCGCCGCCCCGATCCCGCGCAGCGTCACCCCGAGAAAGGTCACCAGCAGCAGGGCGGCGATCGCCGGTTCCACCGCGAGCTCGAGGGCCGGTGCCGCCCCGGGCAGGAGCGCCCCGAGCACCGCGCCCGCCCCGATCGCCAGCAGGTAGATCGCGACCTGATGACGCTCGGCCCACCGCCGGCTCTGCTCACGCTCCATACCCAGCGACGGTAGCCCGCGGATCCAGCGAGCATTCGGGTGCTTCGCGATAGCATGGCTCCGATCACACAGTCGCGGGGGAACGAAGGAGCTGACATGGGATTCATCCAGGCATTCAAGGGCGCGGTCGGCGGGATGCTCGCCGATCAGTGGAAGGACTTCCTCACCGTTCCGAACGGTCTGCCGCAGACGGCAGCACTGTTCCCGGCGGTCCCGCGGGGCACCAACGCCGGCCGCGGCTCGAACACCCGCGGCTCGGAGAACATCATCTCCAACGGGTCGAAGATCCTGGTGCCCCAGGGCTACGGCCTGATCACCGTGGTCGATGGCCGTGCGACCGGCCTGATCACGGAGGCCGGCGGCTACGAGTTCAACGACTCCTCCCCGGATGCTCGCTCCGTCTTCGCCGGTGACGACATCCTCGCCTCCACCGTCGGCACCTCCTGGGAGCGGTTCAAGTTCGGCGGCCGCCCCTCCTCGCAGCAGCTCGCCTTCTACGTGAGCCTCAAGGAGATCCCGGATAACCGCTTCGGCACCCAGTCGGAGATCTACTGGGACGACGCGTACCTCAACTCGCAGGTCGGCGCCGTGTGCCGCGGTTCGTACACGCTGCGGATCATCGACCCGCTGCTGTTCGTGCACAACTTCGTGCCGGCCACCTTCATCTCCGCGAACGCTCCGGTGTTCGACTTCGCCGATGTGGACAACAAGGCCGGCAGCCAGCTGTTCCAGGAGGTCGTCGGCTCTCTCGCGCAGGCGTTCTCCCGCTACACGAACGATCCCGACAAGGGCAACCGGATCTCCAAGATCCAGGGTGATTCGGTGGGCTTCGCGCAGTCGCTCTCCGCCGCCGTCGAAGAGGGCTACCGCTGGTCCAGCGACCGCGGCCTCGCGATCGTGAAGACCGCGATCGTCTCGATCGAGTACGACCAGCACACCCGTGAGCTGCTCAAGGACGTGCAGAAGGCCGACGCCCTCTCCGGCGCCCGCTCGCAGTCGTTCATGAACCAGGCCGCCGCGCGCGGCGTGCAGGCCGCCGGGGAGACCGGTGGCGGTGCGGGTCTGGCGATGTTCGGGGCGGGCATGGGCGCGGCCGGCGGCATGGTCAACCCCGTCCAGCCGTGGGCGCCGCCGGGCCAGCAGGGCGCCCCGCAGCAGGCCGCGCCTCAGCAGGGTGCACCTCAGCAGCAGACGGCGCAGCAGCAGGCGGCGCCGGCGCAGGACGACCCGGTGGCCAAGCTCGCCCAGTACAAGCAGATGCTGGATCAGGGCCTGATCTCCGACGAGGACTACGAGGCGGCGAAGAAGGCCGCTCTCGGCCTCTGAGCCGGCGCCCCGCAAAGCGATGACAGTGCCTCCTGAGCGCCCGCCGTGGGCGCGACCGGACCAGCCTGCCAGGCCTTCTCAGCCTGGCGGGCCGGTCCCGCCCGCCCCGACCGGGCAGCCGCTGCGTCCCGGACAGCCCGGACGGGGGGCAGCGCCCGACGGAGACCCGCGGTTCACCCCGTCGGGCGCCCCGAGTGCCGCACCGCAGGCGATGCCCCAGTGGCCCGCCGGCGCTCAGCCCGGCGGCGCTCAGCACAGTGGAGCTCAGCAGGGTGGAGCGCAGGGCGGACCGCCCCAACAGCCACCGAAGCAGTCTCAGCAGCCCCCGCAGCAGCAGATGCTCGGGAACGACGCGGTCGCCGGGGCGGCCGAGGCGGCGCTGAAGCACTCCTCGAACCGGATCATCGACACCAGCTCGGGCAAGGACGACGGGCTGAACAAGTGTCCCCGCTGCGGTGGTTCGGACATCCACTATTCGCTGAGCGCGAAGGCGCTGTTCTGCTCCTACTGCCGACACACCTGGAACGAGGAGAACGCGGAGCGGGCCTTCGGGCTGGACTCCTCGATCGCGGAGCTGCGCGGCCACACCCTGGCCTCGGGCACAGCGGACATCCGCGAGGACCTCACCACCGTGACCCTGAAGTGCCAGGGCTGCGGCGCCGAGGTGGTCATCAACGTCGAGCAGCAGCTGCAGGCCCGTTGCCACTGGTGTCGGCAGACCCTCTCGATCAACACCCAGATCCCCAACGGCGCGATCCCCGATGCGGTGCTGCCCTTCCAGCTCACCCGCGAAGAGGCGATCGAGCGCATCAGTGCTTTCGCGGGCAAGCGCAAAGCCTTCGCGCACGCCCGCTTCAAATCGGAGTTCGTCCCCGACAACGTGATGGGCGTGTACATCCCGTACATGGTGGTGGACGGGAACATGCATGCCGTCCTCCAGGGCACCGGTGAGGTCACCACCCGCCAGTACACGGTGCGGCGGAAGGTCGGGAAGGACAACTACGTCACCGAGACCTACTACGACGCGGACGTGTACTCCGTCCAGCGAGCCTTCGACCTGCTGGTGGACGACCTCACCGTGGAGTCCGCCGAGCGCTTCGATGTCAAGGACAACAAGCAGGCCACGAACAACATCCTCAATGCGGTGCAGCCGTATGACACCGAGAACGCCGTCGCCTACAACTCGAACTACCTCAAGAACTTCACCTCGGAGCGCCGTGACCTGAACGTGCGCGACGTGGACGACGAGGTCGAGAACCGATTCCTGGCGATCGCCCGGGCGAAGGCAGGCCCCACCATCGGCCGCTACGACCGCGGGGTGCGCTGGGAAGAGGAGGGGGTCGCCGTGCGCGGCACCCGCTGGGTCTCGGTGTACGTGCCGGTGTGGCTGTACAGCTACGCGGACTCCGCGAAGGGCGAGGGCTCCCTCGTGCACTACATCGCGGTCAACGCGCGCAACGGCAACACCATGGGTTCGGTGCCCGTCTCGCACCCGAAGATCTTCGCCGTGGCCTGCGCCGCCGGCACGGTGGCCGCGGTGATAGCGGGCGCAGTCGGCGTCGGCTGGTTCCTGATGGGATGAGGCCGACGATGATCCAGAGGATGCCCGCCCACTGCCCCCGTTGTGATGGTCCTGCCCGAGGAGGATGCGATGCTCCCGCTGCTCGCTGAGCTGGCCGCCGATCCGACGACCACGATGCTGCTGGCCGACTCCGACTCCGGAGCCATCGGCATCGCATTCCCCTTCCTCGCCGGCCCGGCGGTGTTCGCCGCGGTCTACGGCGGGATCTACCGCTACTACCGCAACACCGACAAGCGCCACCAGTTCGAGAAAGAGACGGAGGTCGCCGTCGGCAATCTCCGTCAGGGCGATCGGAAGGTCGGGACCAACAACCGCCAGAAGAGCAGCTCCATGTCCGGGCGCAACAGCACCGATCACCTCAAGCGCGTGCGCCGCGTCAAGGTGCAGTGACATGAGCGCCGAGGTGATCGTGGTGGGAGCCGGGCTGGCGGGGCTGGTGGCCGCCACCGAGATCGCCGACGGCGGCAGGCGCGTGCTGCTGCTCGAACGCGAGGGGGAGCAGGACCTCGGCGGCCAGGCCTGGTGGAGCTTCGGTGGGCTGTTCCTCGTCGACTCCCCGGAGCAGCGCCGACTGGGGATCCGCGACAGCCTCGACCTGGCCCGCCAGGACTGGCTGGGCTCCGCCGCCTTCGACAGCCCCGCAGACCACTGGCCACGGCGCTGGGCAGAGGCCTACCTGCAGTTCGCGGCCGGGGAGAAGCGGGAGTGGCTGCGCGAGCTCGGCCACCGCAGCTTCCCGGTGGTGGGCTGGGCCGAGCGGGGGGACGGTCGCGCCGAGGGACACGGCAACTCAGTGCCGCGCTTCCACATCACCTGGGGCACCGGCCCGGGGATCCTCGAACCCTTCCTGCACAAGCTCGCCGCACATCGCGAGGCCGGCCGCATCGTGCTGCGCACGCGGCACGCGGTCGAGGATCTGCTGGTCGAGGACGGGCGCGTGACCGGGGTGCGCGGCAGCGTCCTCGCAGCCGAAGCCAGCGCGCGCGGAGTCGGCTCGACCCGAGAGGTCACCGGGGAGTTCGAGGAGCACGCTGCGGCGGTGCTGGTGGCCACCGGCGGCATCGGCGGCAACCAGGAGCTGGTGCGTCAGCTGTGGCCCGCGGAGCTGGGGACCATGCCCGAGCAGTTCGTGCACGGGGTGCCGGCGAGCGTGGACGGCACGGGGATGCTCGCCGCGACCCGGGCCGGCGGTCACTGGATCCACCAGGACCGGATGTGGCACTACACCGAGGGAATCCGCAACTGGGACCCGGTCTGGCGGGGACATGGGATCCGCATCCTGCCCGGCCCCTCCTCGCTCTGGATCGACGCCCGTGGGAGACGGCTGCCGGCGCCCGCCTATCCCGGCTTCGACACCACCTCGACGCTCCGCCACCTGCGCACCACCGGCCATGACCACTCCTGGTTCGTGCTCACCGCGAAGATCATCGAGAAGGAGTTCGCGCTCTCCGGCAGCGAGCAGAACCCGGACCTCACCGGCAGGGACGTCCGGCAGGTGCTCTCTCGGATCAAGCCCGGCGCGCCCGGCCCGGTGCAGGCCTTCCTCGATCACGGCGAGGACTTCCTGCAGGCGGATTCCGTTCCCGACCTGGTCCGCCAGATGAACGCGCTGACAGGTGAGGAGCTGATCGAGGCTGAGGAGCTCGAGCGCGTGATCCGCGCCCGGGACGCAGAGGTGCGGAACCCGTTCTCGAAGGACGCTCAGATCACGGCCCTGCGCGGAACGCGGAAGTACGTGGGTGACCGGCTGATCCGCACTGCCGCCCCGCATCGGCTGCTGGATGCGAAGGCCGGTCCGCTGATCGCGGTGCGCCTGCACGTGCTGCTGCGCAAGACCCTCGGCGGCCTCGAGACCGATCTCGGCGGGCGGGTGCAGCGCGAGGCGGGTACGGCCGCCGGCACCGAGCCGCTGCCCGGTCTGTACGCGGCGGGTGAGGCGAGCGGGTTCGGGGGCGGCGGCGTGCACGGGCACAACGCCCTCGAGGGCACCTTCCTCGGTGGCTGCCTCTTCTCCGGCCGGCAGGCCGCCCGCGGCGTGCTCGAGGACCTGCGATGAGTACGGCTCCGGGATGCCGGGCGCTGCTGCTCATCGGCGCGGTGGGGGTCGGGAAGACGACCACCGCCGACGCGACCGGCGCGGAGCTCGAGGCGCGTGGCGTCCCCGGCGCGGTGATCGACCTCGATGCGATCCGCCGAGCCTGGCCCTCCCCGCCGGGGGATCGCTTCAACTCCTCCATCGAGCTGGCGAACCTGCGCGCCGTGGCCCGGAACTACCGGGAGGCTGGCGCGCGGCGGCTGGTCGCCGCCGGGGTGATCGAGGAGAGGCGGCATCGTAGCCGGTACGAGGAGGCGATGGGCGCCCCGCTGACCGTCGTGCGTCTCACCGCGCCGCGGGAGCTGGTGCGGTCGCGCCTCCGCCGCCGCCACGAGCTCGACCCGGAAATGCTGGCGTGGCACCTGGACCGCTTCGACGAGCTCACCGCCATCCTCGACGCCGCCGAGATCGAGGACCACATGGTCCCGATCGCCGAGGACCCCCGCGCCACGGCCCGCGCCGTGCTGGCAGCCGCTCTGCCGGAGGGGAGGGTCTGAGCATGGAGATCACGAGCAGCCCGCTGGACGACCTTGACGGGGTGCTGGGTGTGGCAATGACACACCTGCTCGAGCTCGGCAGAACGGAGGGGACACACGTGCACCTCGCGCGCCTCGCGGCGGGCTCTTCGCGGCCCAGGCATCCTGCGGGGCCGGACCAGCTCTTCCACGTCGTGTCGGAGCGTGGGAGCGTCGCGACATCTGACGACGTGCGCGTGCCCGTCGGCCCCGGCGACTCCGTGCGCTGGACGCGCGGCGAGGAGCACACGCCCTGGGCGGAGACGGGCATGACGGTGCTCATCGTCCAGCACCGGGCGGCGGACTGACCCGCCCGGCTCACTTCCCGGTGCGCTCGGCCTCCTCGAGCAGGATGGTGGAGAAGTCGTGCTCGCTGTGTCCGGCGGCGATCTCCGCCTCGAGCGAGGCGAGCGCCCCGTGCAGGGCCGGCAGGTCGGAGCCGGGGCGGGGCCCGGCGTCGTCGCTCGCCGTCCCGTCGGCCGTGCCGACGACGCTGTCGATCATCAGCCGGGCATCCTTCGCGATCGCATTCGCCGTGAAGTCTCCGCCCTCGGTCGTGCGCTCGCCGCGGACGAAGGGGCCCTTCATCGTGGCGATGAAGGCGAGACCGGTCCCGCCGAGCATCTCGAGGGTCTCCTCGGCGGAGGCGCCGGTCGCCTCGCCGAGGGCGAGCGCCTCGCGCAGGCCCTGCGCGCTGATCGCAAGGGCCAGGTTCGCAAGCAGCTTCCCGACGGCGGCCTTCCGGCCGGAATCCACCCCGATCAGCCGCGTCGGATCGGCCCAGGGGGCCACCAGCTCCATCACCCGGGCCCGCAGGGCGGCGTCAGGGGTGCCGACGTAGACGCCGAGCGCGCTGTGGCGGGCGGGGCCCAGCGAGCCGACCACCGGCACACCCACATAGGTGGGGACTGCGGCGGCGAACTCGTCCGCATCGGCGGGGGAGACGGTCGTGGTGTCCACCCAGGGGATGCCCCCGGGGATCAGCGCGGGCGCGATGACCGTCTCGCGCACCGCGTCGGGTCCGAACAGGGAGGTGATGACCAGTTCGGCACCGTCGACGGCCGCAGCGGCGGTGGCGGCGACCGCGGCACCCGCATCGGCCAGCCGCGCGGTGCGGTCCGCGGTGCGGTTCCAGACCGTCAGCTCGTGGTCCTTGATCAGGTGAAGGGCGAGCTCGGTGCCCATGCGGCCGGTTCCCAGGAATGCGATTCTCATGCTCCCCAGTCTGTCATCTGGCGCGCATCTGGCGCGGCTCACGGGAGGGGGTGCAGGCGGGCCGTCCACAGCGAACTGTCGTGCGCTCTCCGGAGAGTGCACAATGGAGGGTATGACTCCTCGCGTAACCCGTCGTCGAGCACTCGTCGCGGCTGCTGCCGCCGGTTTCGGTCTGCCCGCCGTGGCGGAGGCCGCCCCGGCACCTGCTCGTCACAGCGGCCGCTTCCAGAACCTGCGAGTCGCGACCTTCAACGCCTCGCTCAATCGGGGCCGGGCCGGGCAGCTGCTCGAGGACCTCGCCACCGGTGAGGACCCGCAGATCCGCGCGGTCGCCGAGGTCATCCAGATCAACAACCCCGACGTGCTGCTGCTGAACGAGTTCGACCACGACGAGGCCGGTGCCGGCCTGGACCTCTTCCGCGAGAAGTACCTCGAGGTGCCGCAGAACGGCAAGAGCGCGGTCTTCTACCCCTACGTCTTCACCGCCCCGGTGAACACCGGGGTGCCCAGCGGGATGGATCTGAACCGTGATGGGACCGTGGGCGGGCCGGATGATGCCTGGGGCTTCGGGGAGTTCCCCGGCCAGTACGGGATGGCGATCCTCTCCCGCTTCCCCATCCTCAAGGATCAGGTGCGCACCTTCCAGAACCTGCTCTGGGCGGACATGCCCAGCAACCTGCTGCCCACCGAGTTCTACGGCCCGGAGATCGCGGCCCGGCTGCGCCTGAGCTCGAAGTCGCACTGGGACGTTCCGGTGCAGGTCGGTCCGAGCACCCTGCATGTGCTGGCCGCGCATCCCACCCCGCCGAGCTTCGACGGGCCCGAGAAGCGCAACCAGCGCCGCAACAGCGACGAGATCCGCCTGTGGGCCGACTACCTCAGTCCCGGCCGACGCTCGAGCTGGATCGTCGATGATGCCGGCATTCGCGGAGGGCTCGCACCCCAGGAGCAGTTCGTGATCCTGGGCGACTACAACTCCGATCCGCTCGACGGCGACTCATGGCCCGGTGCTATCGATCGGCTGCTCTCCCATGCGCGGGTGCAGGACACCAAGCCCCGCAGCTCGGGCGCGGTGGAGGCTGCGACCACGCAGGGGGCGGCGAACCGCGAACATCTCGGGGACCCCCAGTTCGACACCGCCGACTTCGGCGACGATCCCGCCCCGGGCAACCTCCGGGTGGACTATGTGCTCCCCTCTCGGCCGCTCCAGGTGGTCTCCTCCGCGGTGTTCTGGCCGTCGCAGGGACACCCCGGCAGCGAGCTGACCGGCGTGTACCCGTTCCCGACCTCCGATCATCGCCTGGTGCGGGTGGACCTCCAGCTCAAGTCCTGAGCCCTGCGTGAACGCACTGTGGGGTCGTAGGCTTCTGACATGACCTCCGCACTGCCTCCGATCATCGACATCGCCCACCTGCAGACGCTGCTCACGGGAGCCGCTGCGGGTGACAGCCAGGTCCAGCTGCTCGACGTGCGCTGGGCGCTGGATGGTTCCAAGGGCCATCACACCTATCTCGAGGGTCATCTGCCGGGTGCGGTCTACCTCGACCTCGACACCGAGCTGGCCGCTCCCGCCCGGCGCGAGGCGGGGCGTCACCCCCTTCCTGCGGCGGCTGACTTCGCGGCGTCGCTGCGCAGGGCCGGCATCACGGAAGGCTCCACCGTGGTCGCCTACGACGACAGCAACGGGGCCCCGGCCGGTCGCCTGGTGTGGATGCTGCGAGCACTGGGGCACGACGCCGCGGTGCTCAGCGGCGGTCTGGATGCCTGGGACGGGCCGCTGGAGACGACGGACGTGCGTCCCACAGCCGGTGACGTGCCGGTGCGTGACTGGCCCGCGAGCCGCATCGCCACCGCTGACGAGGTCGCCGCCGGGGCGGCCCTGGTGATCGATGCCCGCGCCGCCGAGCGCTACCGCGGGGAGGTCGAGCCGATCGACCCCCGCGCCGGGCACATCCCCGGCGCCGTGAACCTGCCCTTCGCCGAGAACCTGGATCCGGAGGGCCGCTTCCTGTCCCCGCACCAGCTGCGTCGCCGCTTCGAGGCCGCCGGGGTGCGCGAGGACCGTGAGACCGTCGTGTACTGCGGCTCGGGCGTCACCGCGACCCATGACCTGCTGGCTCTGGAACGTGCAGGCTTCACCCGGGTGCGCCTGTTCCCGGGATCGTGGTCGCAGTGGAGCGCGGAGGCATCCCGTCCCGTGGCCGTCGGACCCATGCCCTGAGCGGGCGCGGTCTCCTGCACGCAGGAGCACCGCTCACGGCTGCTCTCATGGCTGTGGGGT
This sequence comes from Brachybacterium sp., assembly GCF_052095815.1. NCBI lineage: Bacteria > Bacillati > Actinomycetota > Actinomycetes > Micrococcales > Dermabacteraceae > Brachybacterium > Brachybacterium sp. The sequence continues at coordinate 32,511 of NZ_JBQDLF010000032.1, forward strand.
GATCTCGCGGATCGCGTCGACGATCGCGCGGAGCCAGCGCCGCTGCGCCATCTGCTGCGCCTCGGTTCCGGCCCCGGCGCCGTCCTGGCCCAGCACCGCGGCCCAGATCGGCACCATCTCCTCGTGATAGGAGTGACCGTGACCTCCTCTGACCTTGATCGACAGCGGCATATCCGCCGCGATCTGCCAGAAGGTGATCCAGGGGAACCAGCGCATCGCGGGGGTGACATCGTGACCCACCCGTTCCCGCAGCCAGGCCGGTTCCCGCCAGAGCAGTGAGAGATCCATCCAGACCACCGGGTCGGAGGGGTGCTGGGCGTAGACCACCCGCGGATGCTCCCACGGCGCGTAGAGGCCGCCCCAGTAGTTGCGCACCAGGTCCCGCGGCCGGGTGACCACACGGATGTTGCGCCCGCTGTCGATGATCGGGGCGACGGCGGGGGAGCCGGGACGGGAGTGCGCGGTGAGCTGCTGCCAGAGCGGCGTGATGCTCGGGGTCCCGGTCCAGACCGCGCCGTCGATCGTGGAGAGCATCTCCGGGACGTCCCGGAAGGCGGCCTGACCGCCATAGGAGCCCAGGGATTCCCCGGCCACATAGAGCGCCGGCCGGCGATCCGCCGGGAGCTCGGCCAGCCGGCGCCGGACCGCGTCGAGCAGCAGGCGCCCGGCCCGCTGGGGGGAACGACGGTCCACCAGATACGTCAGCGGGCTGGGGTAGAAGGAGTACTGGATCGAGGCGGTGGCGCAGTTCCCGGCCGTGAGGAACTCGATCGCCGAGAGCGACCATTCCTGCAGCCAGCCGGTGCCGGTGCCGGTGAACAGCACCAGCACCTCGCGGTCCCAGGCCCCGGTGCGGTCCAGCTCAGCGATCAAGGCGGCGGTGGTGTCCTCGAGCGAACGGGAGGCGGACTTCGCTGCGTAGACGCGGATCGGCTCGAGCGCCTCCCGGCCGACGGTCCGGGTGATCAGGCGGCGGTCCGCGCCGCCGGAGACGATCTTCCGGCCGGGCGCACCGAGCGACTGCCAGGTCTCGAGCGACTGGGGACCACCCGAGCGCAGCGGCGAGGTGGGGCGGGGGACATCCGGGGAGATCAGCAGGTTCGCGGCCTCGGCCCGCTCCAGCATGTTCTCCAGCACACGGCCGCGGAGCAGCCGGTCGGTGACCACCGCGACGGTCGCCGCGGTGAGCAGCAGGGAGAGCACGCGCACGGTCCGGGGTGGGAGGTAGGGACGCAGCATCGCGCGGTACAGGTGCGCGGTCGCGATCACCGAGCGGGCCAGCACCAGGGCGCCGAGAGAGGCGCCGAGGCCCGCCGCGCTGCCCACCACGTGGGTCGCGAGGCTCTTCGGCTCCTGCTGCACCCGATGGCTGATCTCCCGCTGACGCCGCACCCCTCGCACCCAGGAGTAGGACGAGATGCCCACCAGCGCGGCCGCTCCGGCCCAGCGAGCCCGGACGCGATGATCGGGAGCGATCTGCACCTGCAGACCGATCTCGCTGGCGATCCGACGCACCAGCTTCCTCGCCAGCACGCCGCTCGCGTAGCCGTAGACCTCGGACAGCCCGATGTTCACGCCCCACATCCACCAGGTGCGCGGCAGCAGGCTCGGGGAGGTGGAGATCCAGGCGGCGACCGATGCGCCGAGGAAGCCACCGGTGTCCAGCGGAGCCGCGACCGCGACCCGGCGGGCCCGCTGCCCCGTACCGCGGGTCGCCGAGCGCAGCATCGCGCGGGCACCGCCCGCCAGTCTGGTCAAGCTGAACAGGGATCGTGCGGGGCCGGAACGCATGCCCGCAGGCTATCGGACCAGCCCCCAGCACGGCATCCGGAAATCGTCGGTCCGGAGAGCGGCGGTGCGGCGCCGGGAGCAGCGCGGATCCGTAGTCTGGGGCCATGAAGATCCTGCTGCCCGACACCATCCCGCTGGACCCCACGCTGCCCGAGGGCTGGGAGGCGGTGACGATCGACGCCCGGGCCGAGATCCCGGCCGCACATCATGACGCGGACGCGCTGGTGGTCTGGGGAGCCTCCCGCCGCCATCTCGCCTCCGCGGCCGAGCAGCTGCCGGAGCTGAAGCTCGTGCAGTCGCTCTCGGCCGGGGTCGACGGGATCCTCGCCGCCGGCTTCCACGAGGATGTGGTGATCGCCGCCGGAGCTGGGCTGCACTCCCTCACGGTCAGCGAGCACGCCCTCGCGCTGCTGCTGAGCCTGGTGCGCCGCCTCCCGGAGAGCCGTGAGGCGCAGCAGCGCCACGAATGGTCCTCGGAGCTCGGCGGCCTGCAGCCTCTGCACCCCGAGGGCCGACTCACCACCCTGATCGGTGCCCGGGTGCTGATCTGGGGCTTCGGACAGATCGGGCAGACCCTCGCCCCCACCCTGCAGGCGCTCGGCGCCGAGGTGCGGGGAGCCGCCCGCAGCGCCGGCAACCGGGCAGGCTTCGAGGTGATCGCCGAGAAGACGGTGCACGCCGCGCTGCCCGAGGTGGACGTGCTGATCAACATCCTGCCCGCGACGGAGCAGACCTCCGGGATCGTGGGCCGCGAGGTGCTGGCCGCGCTCCCGGACCATGCGCTGCTGATCAACGTGGGCCGCGGCGCCACCGTGGACCAGGTCGCACTGCGCGAGGCGCTCGAGGCGGGCACCCTCGGCGGCGCCGCCGTGGACGTCACCGATCCGGAGCCGCTGCCGGCCGAGGACCCGCTGTGGGATGCCCCGCGCCTGCTGATCACCCCCCATGCAGCCGGCGGCCGTCCGGTCGGGGCCGACGCGCGGATCAGCGAGAACCTGCGCGCCCTGGTCCAGGGCGCGGAGATCCTGCACGTGGCGGCCCGCTGAACGGGATCGCCACGTGCAGCAGCGCTCAGGAACCGCGGGTGAAGGGGTTCTTCCGGCTGCGGCGACCGGGGGCGGCACCGCTCCCGGGGGCCTTGCTCGAACCATCCATCGGCGGGAGCTGCATCTCCCCGGTGAAGGTCTGCAGGTGCTCGGCGACCTGGACGTCGACCCGTGCGTCGACGCGATCGCCGATCTCCTCGGAGTAGCGCTCGATGAACTCTCGCTGACGAATCCGCAGCTCGAGCCGCTCGATGACCTCGACCTCCTTGCTCAGGGACCGCCAGAGCGAGATGCACATGCCGATCATCACGATCGAGAACGGAAGTGCTGACAGCAGCGCGAGGGACTGCAGCGCCGTCATCCCCGAGGCTTCGGCATCACCGGACAGCGAGCTGACCCAGATCAGGGAGGCCGCGATGACACCGGAGGCGGAGGCCCAGAAGATCCGGGTGATCCGCGGGGGGTTCGGGTCACCCTTGTGGGCGATCATGTCCATCACGAAGGCACCGGAGTCGGCGCTGGTGATGAAGAAGATCGAGACCAGGATGATGGCGATGCCCGAGAGCAGCGCGCCGGCCGGCAGCTGGGCGAAGGTGTCGAACAGCGCGGTGTTCGCGTCGATCGACCCGTCCTCCCCGGTGAAGTCGATGCCCTCGATGACGGACTTGTACAGCGCGGTGCCGCCCATGATGGTGAACCAGAGGAACGTCAGCGCAGTCGGGACCAGCAGCACGCCGGTGACGAACTGGCGCACGGTGCGGCCCTTGGAGATGCGGGCGATGAACACGCCGACGAAGGGCGACCAGGAGATCCACCAGCCCCAGTAGAACGTGGTCCAGCCGTTGATCCAACTGGCGCCCTCCTCACCGCGGAACGGCAGGGTCTGGAAGGCGAGCTGGAGGAAGTTCTGCAGGTAGTAGCCGATGTTCGAGACCACGTCGCGCAGCAGGAACAGGGTCGGGCCGAGGATCAGCACAGCGATCAGGAGGATCGCCGCCAGGCCCATGTTCAGGTTGGACAGCAGCTTGATGCCCTTGTCGACGCCGCTGGCGGCCGAGAGGGTCGCCAGCGCCGTCACCACGAGCACGATGATGACCTGGACCGTGGTGGAGTTCGGGAGCACTCCGAGGTGGTCGAGCCCGGCAGCGATCTGGTTCACGCCGAAGCCGAGCGAGGTGGCGATGCCGAAGAGGGTGCCCACGAGGGCGATGATGTCGATGACGTCGCCGATCCAGGTATCGGTGCGCTTGCCGAGAATCGGTTCGAGCGCCCACCGGATGGAGACCGGGCGGCCCCGCCGGTGCACCGCGTAGGCGACGGCGAGGCCGACGATGACGTAGATGCCCCAGGCGTGCAGGCCCCAGTGCAGGAAGGTCTGGCCGAGCGCGCGCTCGGCCCGGTCCGGATCCGCCAGACCCGCGGCGTTCGGCGGTGCCCCGGCCTCGCTGTAGAAGGTCAGCGGTTCCGCCGCCCCCCAGAAGACCAAGCCGATGCCCATGCCGGCGGCGAAGAGCATCGCGAACCAGGAGAAGAGGCTGTACTCGGGCTCGTCGTCGTCCTTGCCGAGCTTGATATTGCCCATCCGGCTGGCCGCGACCACGATGCCGAAGCCCACGAAGGCCGTGACGATCAGGACGTAGTACCAGCCGATCGAGCTCACGACCGTCGAGTTCAGGGTCGAGATCGCTGAGTTGAAGACGTCCGGCAGCAGCAGCGCGAAGGCCACGGCGAGCAGGATGATGCCTCCGGCGGTGAAGAAGACCGGCTTCGAGAGGGAGTACCCGCCCACAGGGCGCGGCACGTCATCGGAGGGGGAGGAGGGCGGGGGAGAGTTCGGTGTCGTCGGAGTGGACACGGTGCCTCTTTCCGGAAGGGGACGGGGACAGGCCCGACCGCCGCACCGCACACCACGAGGGTGATCCAGGTCACGAAATCGACGAACCGGGCCTCTGAACCTTAACGCGGACATCGAGGGCGGGGCCCTGCAGGAGCCCTTCAGACGGCCTGCGGGTGCGCCGTCACACAGCACACCGGCCGGGGCGCGGGCCGGCGTCAGCCCTGCGACAGCAGCGCCGCGAGCTCCTCCACCGCGCGCGCAGAGATCTCCGCGACCAGGTCCAGCTCGAGATGGAACTGCTGACCGGCGGCCGGCCCGCACAGGTCCGAGACTGCGCGCAGCGCGATGAAGGGAACCCGGAGCACCGCGGCGGTGCGGGCGCTCGCCGTGGTCTCCATATCGGTGCTCACCGCTGTCGGGAACCGCGCACGCATCGGCTCGGCGAGCTCGGCGGTGACGAAGGCGTCGCCGGAGAGCATCAGGCCGCGCCGCACCCCTCGGCCCGCTCCCTGTGCTCCGTGCGCGTCGGCTCGCAGTGCCGCCTGCTCGGCCAGATCCACCCAGTCCGGTGCAGCCTCGAAGCGCTCGGGACCGCCGGGGACCTGCCCCGGGGCGTAGCCGAAGGCCGTGGCATCCGCGATCGAGTAGGTGAAGGTCTCGCCCACCACCAGCGTGCCCACCTCGACGTCGGCCGCGAGACCGCCGCAGGAGCCGGCGGCGACGACCAGGGCCGGGGCAGTGCTGAGGATGCCCCAGGTGGCGGCCGCTGCGGCGGCGGCGATCCCGATCCCGGTGGTGACCACCACGGTGTCGATGCCCTGCAGGGCACCGCGCACAGCGGCGACGCCCCCGGTGAAGGGGACCTCGAGTTCGGAGGCATCTTCGAGCCGGGCGACCACCGGCGACGCCTCCTCGGGCATCGCGACGAGGACCAGCAGGGGGCCGGGGAACGGATGGGATGGCGCCGACGGAGGCAGGGGCGAGCGAGACATGGGGGAAGGCTACCGGGGCGCGGCGGCGGCCAGGTCCCAGCTCGGTTCGTTAGTCTGGACGCATACGCCAGCGAGGCGACCTTCGAGGTCGCGGACAGGAGGCACTGATGGGACGCATCCGAGACGTCGTGGTGACGGGGGCACGTGCCGTGCGACGGATCCCGATCCCCGCGGCTCTGTCCCACCAGGCGCTGAGCGAGGCTCGTCGCCCCAACCCGCCCGGCCACGTGCTGAAGTCCCACGCGATCGAGCCCGAGATGATCGGCCGGACCCGCACCATCTGGCTCGACGAGCACCGCGCCGAGAACGGCATCATCATCTACCTCCACGGCGGTGCCTACGTCTCCGGCCCGTTCGCGAGCGACTGGGCCTGGCTCTCCCGCCAGGCCGAGGCCAGAGGCTGCGCCGGGCTGATGATCGACTATCGCAACGCCCCCGACCACCAGCACCCGGTGGGTCGGGATGACGTGGAATCGGTGCTCGCCGCGCTCGCCGCCGACGGCCGCCTCACGGACCGTCCCTGGGTGCTGGCCGGTCAGCACTCCGGCGGCGGCCTGGCCTTCGTCATCGCGCGGCGGCTGGGGGAGCAGAGTGACATCCCCGCCCCCGTCGCGCTGATCGCGATGTCCCCCTGGCTGGACCTCGAGCTGTCCAACGCCGGGATCACCGAGACGGATCAGACCGATCCGGTGCATGAGCGGCGCCTGCTGCGGGACGCGGCGCGCCGCTACGCGGGGCGCACCGCGCTGGACGATGCGGATCTCTCCCCGATCAACGCCCGGCTCGACGAGCTGCCGCCCATCCACCTCAGCGTCGGGATGCGGGACCTGTTCCTCTCCGATGTGCGGGTCGCGAAGCTGCAGCTCGAGGAGAACGGGGCGGACCTGTCCTATCGCGAGGTCAGCGGCCGCCTGGGCCTGCAGCTGATCCCCCGCAAGGGCGAGGACATCGAGCGGCTCCACCGCGAGCAGGCGGAGCTGTTGGAGCGGGTGCTGGCACCCTCGCCGCGGTTCTGACCGGCAGAGCCCAGGCTGGCCTCAGTTCTCGACGATCACGAGGGCTGCGGTCGGCGCGCAGGCGGTCCAGCGGCGGCGCGGCAGCGCCTGGACCATGCCGGCGATCAGGAGGGCGTGGCCCACGGTGTACGTGAGCATCACCAGCTCGGTGCTGTAGGCGATCGAAGCGCCCGGCAGGAACCAGTCCATCGCCAGCAGCGAGCTGGACATCAGGAACAGGGTGCCCCCGGTCCAGGTCAGCCCGTTGCCGCCGGCCGAGAGGAAAGCCATCGTGGCCAGCGCCACCGCATAGGCCGCGACCACCGGCAGCAGGGGACCGGCGCCGTCGGCGCAGGCCACGAACAGCCCGATCACCACCCCTGCATAGGGGATGGCCAGGGCGATGCGCATCGCATCGCGGCTGCGCGCCCAGATCGGGGCCAGCGCCGCCGAGTAGAAGACCAGCGCCCCCAGGAAGCCGAACACCGTGAGGAGCTGGACGGCAGCGGGCAGCAGCTGGCCCAGCGTGTCTCCGGCCCAGGCGCACAGCAGCCCGCCGAGCAACAGGGTCGTGGTGCGGGAGCGCTGCGGCGCGGCGGTGAGCAGCACCGCCATCAACAGCGGTGCGAACAGGGGCTGGGTCAGCCGCTGGGCGACGTCCGCGTCCATCATCACGGCACCGATGTGCACGATCACCGTGAGGGCGTAGAGCGCCCAGAGCAGGTGGTGGACGGAGCGGATCGGCGGCACTGCTCAAGCGTAGGAACCGCTTCCCGTCCGGACCAGGGCATGAGCCGCTCGGATCGGGCACGTTTGGATAACGTCGGGCCACGTTTCGGTCACGACGGCCGACAGCTGTATGAATTGCCGCGGGTTGCCCGCCGGAGGCGTCACTCCGGCGGGGCCCAGAGCTCACATCCGGAGCTCACATCTGCTGAGGCGCGTTCACCCCGAGGGCGTCGAGACCGTCGACCAGCACCTGCTCGGTCAGCTGGGCGAGGGCGAGTCGGCCGGCCCGGATCCCCTCGTCGGACTCCTTGAGGATCGGGGAGGCCTCGTAGAACGAGGTGAATGCCTGCGCGAGCGAGAACAGGTAGGCGCACAGCCGGTGCGGTTCGAACTCGGCGCCGACCGCGGCGAGCGTCGGCCCGAACTCCAGCAGCGCCAGCGCGAGCGCCCGCTCCGCATCGTTCTCGACCTGCGGGGCGGCGGCCGCCGTGATCCCCTGGGCGGCGGCCTTGCGGCTGATCGAGCGGATCCGGGCCACCGCGTACTGCAGGTACGGGGCGGTGTTGCCGGTCAGGGCCAGCATCCGGTCCAGGTCGAAGGTGTAGTCCGAGTCGTGCGCGGTGGAGAGGTCGGCGTACTTCACACCGCCGATGCCGATGTCGTGGGCGATCTGCTCCCGCTCCGCCTCGGGCAGGTCCGGTCGCAGTTCCTCGATGACGGTGCGGGCGGTGGCCACGGCCTCCTCGAGCAGCGCCATCAGCCGCAGGGAGGAGCCGGAGCGGGTGCGCAGGATCTTGCCGTCCTCGCCGAGCACCGAGCCGATCTTCACGTGCTGCGCCTGGACGTCCTCCGGCAGCCAGCCGGCCTCGCGGGCGACGCTGAAGACCATCTGGAAGTGGAGTTCCTGGGCGGTGCCGACCACATAAGCGATGCGGTCGGCGCCGAGCGTCGTGGTCCGGTGGCGGATCGCGGCGAGATCGGTGGTGGCGTAGCCGTAGCCGCCGTCGGACTTGCGGATGATCAGCGGCAGCGGCTGCTCGTCCCGGCCCAGGAAGCCCTCGGGGAAGACGCACAGCGCGCCGTCGGAGATCCGCGCGATCCCGGCGGCCTCGAGATCCGTGCAGACCGCCTCGAGCAGGTCGTTGTAGCTGGACTCGCCGGCCAGGTGCTCGTCGGTGAGGGTGACGCCGAGCATGTCGTAGATGCGGTGGAAGTACTGCTTGGACAGCTCCACGAGGTTGGTCCAGATCCGCAGCGACTCGGCGTCGCCGGACTGCAGCGTGGACACGCGCTGGCGAGCGCGGGAGGCGAAATCGCCGCCCTCGGGTCCGGGGGTCCCCGCGCCCGCCTCCTGGGCCGCTTCTGCGGCGTCGAACTTGCCGCGCGCTGCCTGGTAGAAGGCGTTGGGATCGGTCTTGAGCAGATCGGCCTCGGCGCTGTCCTCGCCCACCTCGAGGAGGTGCTCGATGAGCATGCCGAAGGGGGTGCCCCAGTCGCCGATGTGGTTCTGGCG
>NZ_JBQDLF010000032.1:41513-49333 GCF_052095815.1 Brachybacterium sp.
GGTGCTCGATGAGCATGCCGAAGGGGGTGCCCCAGTCGCCGATGTGGTTCTGGCGGATCGCGGTGTGGCCGAGCTTCTCGAGCGTGCGCACGATCGAGTCGCCCACCACGGTGGTGCGCAGGTGCCCGACGTGCATCTCCTTGGCGACGTTCGGCGCTGAGTAGTCGACCACCACGGTGTCGGGGGAGGCGGGGGAGGGGACGCCGAGGCGCGCATCGGCGGCGAGCTCGGCGGCCTGCGCGGCGATCCAGTCGGTGCGCAGGCGGATGTTCAGGAAGCCGGGCCCGGCGATCTCGGGGGTCTCGGCGATGTCGTCCAGGTCGACCGCGGCGAGGATCTCGGCGGCGATGTCGCGGGGCTTCTTCCCCAGGCGCTTCGCGAGTCCCATCGCGGCGTTGCACTGGAAGTCCGCGAACTGGGAGGGGCGGATGATCGGATCCGCGTCGGCGAACTCGGGCCCGAAGGCGGCGGTGAAGGCGGACTGGAAACGCTGGGTCAGCGCGATCTCGGGAGCTGGCATGGCTCCAGGGTAATCGGCGCGGCGAGCTGATCCTGCGCGGCGGAGCGTGATGCTGGACGGACCTCCCGGCCGCTGCCCGCAGGCTCGCCGAGGGGGACATCCCCATGGCCACCGCCGCAGCAGATCCCTAGGCTGGTGCCATGCGCTCCGTACTGACTCTGATCCTCAACCTCATCTGGCTGCTGACCGCTGGCTGGGCTCTGTTCCTGGGCTACCTGGTCGCCGGCGTCCTCGCCTGCATCTTCATCGTCACGATCCCCTTCGGGATCGCCTCCTTCCGGATCGCCGGCTTCGTGCTCTGGCCGTTCGGCCGCGAGGTCGTGGACACTGGCGGCGGCGGAGCGATGAGCACCCTGGGCAACGTGATCTGGTTCGTGATCGCGGGCTGGTGGCTGGCCCTCGGGCACGTGGGCACCGCGCTCGCACAGGCCGTCACCATCATCGGCATACCGCTGGCCTGGGCGAATCTCAAGCTGATCCCGGTGACCTGCTTCCCCTTCGGCAAGGAGGTCATGGACTCGAGCTCGGCCCGGGCCCGGATGTTCCCGACGGCCCGCTGAGCCGCGCCGATGAATTCCGTGGACCAGGACGAGTACCGCCGCCTCAGCGACCTGCTCGCGGTGGGGCTGGCCGTGGTCAGCACCCGGCAGGGCTCCCATGATCTCGCCGTGACCGTCGACTCCTATCTCGACCTCTCCTATGACCCGCCCACCATGCTGATCGCGCTGTACGGCATGTCGCGGGCGGCGGAGGCGGTCGAGGAGGCCGGGCACTTCTGCCTGAACCTGCTCGCCGAGGATCAGCACGATCTCGCGGACCGCTTCGGCACCCCGGCCGCCCCGCTGCAGGGGATGTTCAACGGTCTCGAGGTCACCCGCACCGGTGACGGGGACGCGATCCTGCCCGGCGTGCTCGCCCACTTCGCGATCCGCATCGAGCAGGCGGTCGACGCCGCCACCCACCGCCTCCTGATCGGCCCGGTGATCGAGATGGGCGAGGGCCGGATCGAGGCCGGTCCCGCAGTGCGCTTCGCCGCCGACAGGGCAGATCTGTGCTGAGCGACGAGGTCGAGCGGACCGGCCCTCAGCGCTGACTATCCTGGAGGCATGGACCTGTTCCCCGCCGTCACGGGCTCCCGCCCGTGAACCCGCTGCTGAGGCTCGCGCTGCGCCTCGTCTCCCTCGCCCGCTTCGATGTGCGGGAGGACTACGAGCGGGTGCGGCATCTGCAGCGACAGCTGGCCGCGCTGCCTGCCGCGCGCTACCGCACCCCCACCTGGGACACCTTCTCCGACAGCGGGACCGGCAGGCGCGTGCCGGTGCGCGTGTTCACCCCGCGCGTGCAGCGGCGTGACGAGCTGCTGCTGTTCTTCCATGGCGGCGGCTGGGTCACCGGAGATATCGAGAGCTACACCCCTGCCTGCGCCACCATGGCCGACCTCACCGGCTGCCGGGTGGCGTCGGTCGACTACCGGCTGGCGCCCGAGCATCCGTTCCCGGCCGCGCTCGAGGACTGCTACGGCACCGCGCGCCGGCTGCTCGAGGATCCCCGCCGGGCCGGGCTCGAGGACGCGGACCAGATCGTGCTGATGGGCGACTCCGCCGGGGGGAACCTCGCCGCGGCGGTCTCCCTGCTGCTGCGTGAGCGCGGCCACCGCCCGCCCTCGCGTCAGATCCTGCTGTACCCCGTCACGCACTGGGATCACGATCCGGAGACCTCGCCGTTCCCCTCCGTGCGCCATCACGGCGAGGACTACCGGCTGACCAACACCGAGATCCAGGACTACTTCGAGATGTACGCCCCCGATCCCGAGCAGAGGAAGAATCGCCTGGTCTCCCCGCTGATGGCCACCGACCTCTCCGGGCAGCCGGACACCCTCATGATCACCGCCGAGCTGGACCTGCTGTGCGATGAAGGCGAGGCCTACGCCCGGGCGCTCGAGGCGGCCGGCAACCGGGTGCGCCTCCACCGGGTTCAGCGGGCGCTGCACGGCTTCATCACCCTCCCGCGATTCGCCCGCCCGCTGCGGGAGGCCTACGAGGTGATCGACGAATTCCTGGAGGCAGGCGTGCCCAGCACCGCCCAGGACCCCCCAGTGCAGGTGAGCCCATGAACCGGCCCGTGCGCCGCCGGCACTGGGTCCGCCTGGACAATGCCTCGAACATCTTCCCGGCGGCCCGCAGCGACGCGGATCCCAAGGTGTTCCGGATGAGCGCCGAGCTGGACCACGAGGTCGACCCGGCCCTGCTGCAGGAGGCGCTCGACGAGACCTTCGAGCGCTTCCCGCTCTATCACGCGGTGCTGCGCCGAGGGGTGTTCTGGTACTACCTCCAGGACAGCGACCTGCAGCCGGTGGTGGAGGAGGAGGTGCTTCCCAGCTGCGCCGCGATCTACCAGCCGGACCGGCGCACGCTGCTGTTCCGGGTGCTCCATCACCGCCGGCGCATCATCCTGGAGATCTTCCATGCGCTCTCCGATGGCACCGGGGCACTGTGGTTCCTCACCGACCTGCTGGCCGGATACACCCGACGACGCTTCCCCGAGGAGGCCCCGCCCCTCTCGGTGGCGGCGGCCGAGGCGCGTCCGGGGGCTGCGGAGCGCCCGGATCCTCCGCTCGGGGCAGTGGGCACCCGGACCGGCGCGCTGGCCGCCGAGGAGGTGCATGAGCTGACCACCGACTCCTTCGCCCACTACTTCCGGCGCCGTCGCCGCACCGTCGATGCTGACGAGGACGCCCACCAGGAGGAGTTCAGCCGAGAAGCCGCACCTGCGGTGCTCACGGTCCCGGAGGCTGATGAGCCGCCGACGGAGGAGACGCCCGTCGAGCCCGCCGCTGCCCGTCCCGCCCGGCGCCGGATCCACCGGGTGCGCGGCACCCGCACCCCGGATCACCGCACCCGCATCATCGAGCTGACGATGCCGGCGCGGCCCGTGCTGGGCCTCGCGAAGGCCGAGGGGGTGGCGCTGACGATGTACCTCACCGCACTGTTCTTCGAGGCGATCCGCCGCGCCGACGAGGGAGCGCACGGGGCGCCGACGATGGCGGCATCGGTGCCGGTGAACCTGCGCCAGTTCTTCCCCTCGACCTCCGCCCGGAACTTCTTCGCGACCATCCGGGTCGAGCACACCTACGGCCACGGCGACGACGCGCCCGGGGCGGTGGCCCGCGGACTCCAGGAGAGCTTCTCCGCGGAGGCCACCCCCGAGGCGCTCGAGCAGAAGCTGCAGCGGCTGATCCGCGTGGAGCGCCTGCCGCTGGCCCGGATCGTGCCCAGGCCGGTCAAGGACCGGCTGCTGAGCATGATCAACCATGCGAACAACCGCCGGCTGACGGTCGCGGTCTCGAACCTGGGCCGGGTCACGCTGCCCGAGCCTGCCGCGTCTCATGTGGGACGGATGCTGTTCCACGTCTCCGCCGTGCGCCCGCAGTTCTGCGCCATCTCGCACGCCGGGCTGCTCACCCTCAGCTTCACCGCTCCCTTCGTGCAGACCGATCACGTGCGGGAGTACGCCGCACTGCTCACCGAGGCGGGAGTCGAGGTCACGGTCTCCGCAGCCCGCGTCTCCGAGGACGAGCTGCTGGAGTTCGGGACATGAGGCGCTGCCCCGACTGCACGGTCCAGGTCGAGGGCGACTGGATCCGCTGCCCGCTGTGCGGGACCACCCTGGTGGGCGCGCCCGTCCCCGGCCCCTACCCGGCGGTGCCGCTGCGCTTCTCCCGACGCCGGGTGCTGAGGGTCCTGGCCCTCACCTCGCTCGGCGTGATCGTGCTGTCCTTCATCGCCCAGCTGCTGTTCGGGCCCGACGATGACGGCATCGGCGCGCTGCGCAGTGTATGGCTCGGCATCGCCACGACCTGGCTGGTGGTCGTGATGGCGGTGAGCAAGCGCCGCAACCTCGCCAAGTTCATCGTCTACCTGGTGGTGGCGGCGGGCGGGGTATGCGTCTACTGGGACTACCTCTCCGGCTGGGACGGCTGGTCCCTGACCTTCGTGGTGCCGATCGTCTGCGCCGCCTCGATCGTCGGGCTGCTGATCACGGCCCGCGTGATCCGGATGGAGGTGGGCGACTACGTCGTCTACAGCGGGCTGACGGTGCTGCTCGGGCTCACCCCGATCGTGTTCCTCGCCCTGGGCTGGGTGGACCCGGTGATCCCCTCCGCGATCTGCGGCGGTCTCAGCCTGGTCGCGGTGGTGCTGCTGCTGACGGTGCGCGGCGGGGCCGTGCGCCACGAGCTCGCCACACGCCTGCACCTGTGAACAGCCGTCCGGGAGCCCGCCGCACACGCGCGGGCGCCGAGCGCTGCTGTGAGACGACCTGAGACGCACTGCGCACCCGCCCCACGGCGCGCCGACGGGGGGAGCACCCCTCCCGTCCCTAGGATGCAAGACGCACACCCGCGCATGGAGCGCAGTCACGGACGGCCCCAGGGCGTCGCACGGCAGGAGAGAAGGTCGATGGACAGGGAGCCACGGGACAGTCAGCACCGGGACCAGGACGCCGACTGGATCTTCGCGGTCGACGACCCGCACAGCCTGCCCACCGATCGGCTGCCGGATCGTGCTGCCTTCGATCGCTACGCCACCCCGCTGCTCGCCCGTCGGGGAGTCTCGCCCTCGCTGCCGGTCGGCGAGAACGAGACGGTCGACCTCAGCAGCCTGGATCTCGCGGCGGAACCGGCTGCGGTGACCGGAGCGATCCCGGTGCTGGATCCCGCCGACGGCGCCGACGACACCGACGATGCAGCCGGCACTGACAGCATCGACGGCCCCGCCGACCGCTACCCGGCCGACCGCGACCCGGCGGCCGATGCCGGCACCCCTGCAGCAGCCGCTGCAGCGGATGCAGCGGAGTCGGAGCGAGAGCATTCGGAGCGAGAGCTGGTCTCCCCGCTGTCGCGCCCGGGCACCGTCTCCTATGCGCGCTCGGGCACCACCCCGAACGCCGAGGATGACGAGATTCCGCTGAACGGATTCGTGCTGCCGAACCGCTTCAAGGAGCTGGGCGTGTTCGACGCCCTGCGCGATGTGTTCGCCCTGGTGTGCCTGGCCACCGCGCTGACCACCACCTTCACCCTCGCTGAGAGCCCGCTGCTGGATCTGCTCGGGAAGATCGCGATCGGCACCGGGCTCGCGACGCTGCTGATCGTGCACCTGCTGCGCTGGGTCCCCGAGAAGCCGCCGCTGGTCGCCGTGCGCATCCTGCGCCTGGTCGGCCTGCTGCCGGCACTGCTCGTCTCCATCACCGTGATCGGCGCGGACCTGGTGCTCTCCCTGCCCAAGCTCTTCGCGTCCCTTCCCGACGGGCCACCGGTGGGCATCGGCATCGGGGTCTCTCTGCTCCTGCTCGGTGCGATCCTGGGCATCGAGCCGCGCGTCCACGAGGGCTACCTGCCCCAGGCGCGAGCCCGGCGCACGGCCCGGATCGCGCTCCAGGGCGTGGCCGTGGCCACGGCGCTCTCCCTGCTGATCGCGACCGTGATGATCGTGGGCCGCGTGTTCACCACCGGCTGGGCGTTCTCGCTGATGACCTTCGCCAACGCTCTGGTCTCCGCCCTGCTGCTGGGGATCGTGCTGGCCTCCGCGCTGCGCCGGGAGCGATCCTGGTACGTCTCCTCGACCGCGGTGGTGGCCGCGCTGGTGATCGCTGCGCTCGCCGACAACAGCCTCGGGCTGCAGTTCGCGGCGCCGCTGAGCTTCGCCTCCGGCTTCGTCTACCTGCCGTTCCTGGTCGCCGCCTTCGGGCTGATGATCTCCCGGTCCTTCGTGCGGACCATGCCGGTCTCGTTCCGCCGCACCGACTGGCTGGTCTACACGGTGCGGGCCTTCGAGCTCAGCGCGATCATGCACACCGCGGCGGTGATCTGGCACCTGCTGGCCGCGATCGTCGCGACCACGGGGAAGGCGCCCGGAAGCTCGTCGCTGCACCTGATCGATGCGGTGGTCTGCGGCTGCTTCGTGGTGGTCTCGCTGTTCGGGCGCACCTCGCTCCTCTCACGTCCGGCCGTGAGCGCCCGGGCCAGCGGCGTGGTCGCCGCGCTGGTGCTGACGGTCGTCGGCTTCCTCGACGTGATCGTCAACTCCCTGGCGATGGCCGCCGGGGCAGGGCTCGCCACCGGCGGAGTCGCACTGTTCATCGGACTCGCCGCAGCGCTGATGCTCACGGTGCCCGCCCCGGTGCGTGACGAGTTCGGCGCCCCGGACGTCACCCGGATGTTCGCCGACTTCCGGGCCCGTGATGGCGGGCGCGTCTCCCTGCTGGACCGGGTCCCGGATGTCACCGAGGAGACGGCCCGCCGGAAGAACTTCCCCAGCGCCTGACCGCGCTGCAGCGCGCTCCTCCCCGCGAGCCGCCTGCCTCCGCCCCACCCCTTCACCCTCCTCACCCCCTGGAGAATCATGTTCCGCTGGAGCCTGCACGGAGATGGCCGCACCATCGCCCCCGACGCGATCGTCCTGCCCGAGGAGCGGCTGGCCTGGCCGCTGACCATCGGCATCGGCGCCCAGCACGTCATCGCCATGTTCGGCGCCACCTTCCTGGTGCCGCTGCTGACGGGCTTCCCGCCGTCGACGACCCTGCTGTTCTCCGGCATCGGCACCCTGCTGTTCCTGATCATCACCCACAACAAGGTGCCCAGCTATCTCGGCTCCTCCTTCGCCTTCATCGCCCCCATCACCGCCTCCACTCAGGCAGATTCGATGGGCGCGGCGCTCGGCGGGGTGATGGTCACCGGCATCCTGCTGGCACTGCTGGGACTGCTGGTCCAGAAGATCGGCACCCGCTGGATCGGGGCGCTCATGCCGCCGGTGGTGATGGGCTCGATCGTCGCCCTGATCGGCTTCAACCTCGCTCCGACGGCGTACCTGAACTTCAAGGAGTCGGCGGTCACCGCCACCATCACCCTGTTCGCGGTGGTGCTGTGCACCGCCCTGTTCAAGGGCCTGCTGGGGAGGGTCTCGGTGCTGCTGGGCGTGCTGGTCGGCTACGCCGTGGCGGTGCTGCGCGGCGAGGTCGACTTCTCTCCCGTCGCCGACGCCGCCTGGCTCGGCCTGCCCGAGTTCCATCACCCCGAGTTCAACCTCGGCCTGCTGCCGATGTTCCTGCCCGTCGTGGTGGTGCTGCTGGCGGAGAACGTGGGCCACGTGACCAGCGTGGGCCTGATGACCCATCGGAACCTCGACCACATGGTGGGCCGCACCCTCAGCTCCGACGGTTTGGCCACGGCGCTCTCGGCCGGCTTCGGCGGCTCGCCGACCACCACCTACGGCGAGAACATCGGCGTCATGAGCGCCACCCGCGT
>NZ_JBQDLF010000033.1:0-5537 GCF_052095815.1 Brachybacterium sp.
AGTGTCACCGATGTCCTGATACAGAACTGTCACCGATGTCCTGCGACATAACACGGCCGCACCAGTCGTCTGCGGCGCAGAAGTTGCACAGAAGTGGCGCAGAGGTGGGACAGGAGCGGGCCGAAGTGGCGCAGGCGCCGGCAACAGGGCGCAGGCGCGGGGCAGGAGGTCGGTGCCGCTGGGCTGAGGCGCCTGCGGGTCAGCCGACCACCCAGCGGCGGACCAGCGCCTGCACGTCCTGGATCGGGTCCGCGTCGGCCCGGTTCTGCAGCTCGCGCACGGTGCGCTCCCGCACCGCGAGGCTCAGCAGCAGCGAGACGATCGTGCGCGCCAGCATCTTCGGATCCGCGCCGTCGACCAGATGGCCGTGCTCCGCCAGACCCGTCAGCGCCTGCTCCAGCACATGCTCGTGCACCAGGCGCAGCCGGGCGATGCGGAAGCGGCCCGGATGATCCGGGTTCACGATCTCTGCCGACAGCGTGGCCAGCAGCGCCATCGAGTGCTGCCGAGGATCCCAGGGGCCGGACAGCGCCGCGATCAGCGACTGCGGAGAGGTCTGCAGTGCGTCGGCCGAATCCAGCAGGCCCTGCGCGCTCGCCTCGAGACGATCGATCACGGCCCCGAGCAGCACCTCCTTCGAGGAGAAGTGGTGCAGCATCCCCGGGTGCGAGATGCCCACCCGTCGCTAGATGTCCCGCAGGCTCGCCCCGTGATAGCCGCGCTCGGCGAACAGGGCCGAGGCGCTGTCGAGGATCGCCTCACGGCGTGAGGACCCGGGCGCCGGTGCCTCGCTCGAGGGCTCGCCCGGAGCGTCGGCCGTCTCCTCGCTCAGAGGCGCCGGCGGCGGGAGCGTGCCCACCGGAGCGTCGATCACCGCGCGCAGGTCCTCGCCGATGCCCAGCTCGGTGGCGGCGATCGTGTCGAGGGTGCGCAGGGCGCGGGCCAGCGGATCCACACTGAGGTACAGGGATCCGCCGCCCGCAGCTTCCTCACCTGCACGGTCGGAGAACATGGCGGAAAGAGGCGCCGGTCCGGCACCCACTCCGGGAGGGCCATTGGTGGCAGCGAGGGTCATCGACGTCTCTCCTTGGTCATGTCAGCGCGCAGCGATCAGCTCCGCGATCTGGATGGCGTTCAGGGCAGCGCCCTTACGGAGATTATCCGCCACCGCGAACAGCACGAGGCCCTTGTCCTCGGGCACCGACTGATCCTGGCGGATACGGCCCACGAACGTGCCATCCTGACCGGCTGCCTCGAGCGGGTTCGGCAGCTCGACCACGTTCACACCAGGAGCCGCAGCGAGCAGCTCACGAGCGCGCTCCGCCGACAGCGGCCGGTCGAACTCGGCATGGATCGCCAGCGCATGACCGCTCATCACCGGCACCCGCACGCAGGTTCCCGCGACCGGCAGCCCCGGCAGCCCCAGGATCTTCCGGGACTCGTGGCGGAGCTTCTGCTCCTCGTCGGTCTCACCGGAGCCGTCGTCCACCAGGCTCCCGGCGAGCGCGACCACGTTGAACGCGATGGGCTTGGCGTAGATGCTCGGCTGCCCGAGATCCACGGCCGAGCCGTCGATCGCGAGCTTCTCGACATCATCGACGCCCTTGCGGACCTGTCCCGCAAGTTCCTTGACACCCTCGACCCCGGAGCCGGAGACGGCCTGGTAGGTCGCGACCTTCAGCCGGGCCAGGCCCGCCTCGTCGTGGAGGACCTTCAGGCTGGGCATCGCGGCCATCGTGGTGCAGTTCGGGTTCGCGATGATCCCGCGCGGCGGGTTCACCAGCGCCTCCGGGTTCACCTCGGAGACCACCAACGGCACCTCGTCATCACGGCGGTAGGCCGAGGAGTTGTCGACCACGGTGGCGCCAGCGGCCGCGTACCGGGGGGCGAGGGCCTTGGAGGTCGACCCGCCGGCGGAGAAGATCGCGATGTCGAGCCGGTTGCCGTCGGAGGTGATGTCCGCGGTCTCGGCGTTCTCGACGGTCAGCTCATGGCCGGCGTACTGGACGGTCTTGCCGGCGCTGCGGGCTGACGCGAACACGCGGATCGCGGAGTGCTTGACCGCCCGGTCGGCGAGCAGGGTGAGCATCACACGGCCCACCTGACCAGTGGCGCCGACGACGCCGATGACGGGCCCGTCGGCCGCATAGCCGGGGGTGAGAGAGAAGTCGAGCGTGCTGGTGCTGGTGTTCATCGTCCGGTCCCTCCGTAGACCACGGCCTCGGTCTGCTCGGCGTCGAGGCCGAACGCCGTGTGGATCACGCGCACCGCGTCGTCGAGCCGAGCCTGCTCGGTGACGACGGAGATGCGGATCTCCGAGGTGGAGATCATGTCGATGTTGATGCCGGCCTCGCCGAGCGAGCGGAACAGCCGCGCCGAGACGCCCGGGTGCGATCGCATCCCCGCGCCGACGATGCTGACCTTGCCGATCTGGTCGTTGTAGCGGACCTCGGTGTAGCCGATCGCCTCATGCGCATCTTCGATGGCCTTCAACGCGGCAGGCGCATCCGCCTCCGGGAGCGTCAGGGAGATCGCGACCGTGTCATCCACGGTCGAGGAGTTCTGCACGATCATGTCGATGTTCGCGCCGGAGCTGGCGACCACGTCGAACAGCATCGCGGCGCGGCCCGGGAGGTCCGGCACCTCGACCACGGTGATCTTGCCTTCGCTGCTGTCGTGGGCGACGCCCGAGATGATCGGCGCCTCGAGGCCCGTTGCTGCGAAATCGTCCATGGGGAGCTCCTTGGTCGGGTCGGCGGCGTCGCGTCGGACGACATCCGCGGTACGGAGGGTGACGTCGGGGTCGAGGGGGATCTCGCGCTCGGGATCGTCGGCGACGATCGTCCCCACACGACCCGAGTACGAGGAGCGCACATGCAGCGGCACCCCGTAGCGGCGCGCGTACTCGACGCTGCGGGCCATCAGGATCTTCGAGCCGTTGGCCGCCATCTCCAGCATCTCCTCGCTGGAGATCAGCGGCACCCGGCGTGCCGACGGGGCGATCCGCGGATCGGCCGAGAACACGCCGTCCACGTCCGAGTAGATCTCGCAGACGTCGGCGTTCAGCGCTGCGGCGAGCGCCACCGCGGTCACGTCAGAGCCACCACGACCCAGCGTGGTGATCTCCTTGGAATCGTGCGAGACGCCCTGGAAGCCGGCGACGATCGCGACCGCACCCTCATCCACGGCCTCCTGTATCCGGCCCGGAGTGACGTCGCGGATCTGCGCCCTGCCGTGATCACCATCGGTGATCAGCCCGGCCTGCGAGCCGGTGTAGGCGCGGGCGGTGACGTCGACGTTGTTCAGCGCCATCGACAGCACCGCCATCGAGATCCGCTCCCCCGCCGTGATCAGCATGTCCATCTCGCGCGGCGGCGGATTCGGGGCCACCTGCTCGGCGAGGTCGATCAGCTCATCGGTGGTGTCCCCCATCGCGGAGACCACGACGACCACCTTGTGGCCGGCCTTCGCGTAGAGGGAGATGCGCTTCGCGACACGCTTGATCGAGTCGGCGTCAGCGACGGAGGATCCTCCGAATTTCTGGACGACCAGGCTCATGAGGCAGGTTCCTTACGCGGTGGAGGACAGGCGGGGTGATGCGGGTGGTGCGGTGGGCCAGCCGTGGGCGGGCCCTGGACGGGCCTGCCGTGGGGCGGGCCTTGGACGGGCCTGCCCTAGGTGGGCGGGCCCTGAGTGGGACCGCTGGTGGGCGGGCCCTGGGCTGGATCGGTACCGCAGAAATGTTCCCGTTCCGCCGCGCCGATGGGCAGTGCTTTCACTCGCCCGACGCGGCTCCGGGCACCCTGCGAGCGGGCACCAGCCGCCGCCCAGTCTACGAAAATGCCTGGTCCTGGCCACAGTGACCTCGGCATGCGAGACAGGCCCCCTGGTCAGCGCGATTCAGCCCCGTGACCAGCACAACATCCCCCCGGGCGTGGCGTGATCAGGCCAGGCCAGGCAGAGGCGTACTCTCCGCCGCTCACGGGTACTGCTCACGAGTGCTGTCCTCGGGGCCCCCCCCACCCCGCCAGCGGGCCCTCCACCTCATCGCCGGGCACCTCCACCTCGCCAGCGGGGCAAAGTTGGGCGATAGATTCCGCTATCCCCCTACTTTGCCCCGCTGGTGCGACGGGACGGGCCCCGCTGGTGCGACGGGACGGGCCCCACTGGCGCGACGGGACGGGCCCCACTGGCGCGACGGGACGGGCCCCACTGGCGCGAGGGCTGCTCTCGGGCAACGCCCGACCCTCCCTCGACGCCAGGATCACCGAAAAGAGAACTCCTCCATGGGGAGGATCGGTGGGCAGAGCAGTGACCTCGGGGTTGTGGATGACGGGGTGGAGGAGCCTCCGCGCGGCGGAGCATGTGCCCATGCCCCGACTCCCCTACCCGCTGCCACCATCGCTGCCGTATGCCGTGTTCACGGCGGCGGAGGCGAAGCAGGCTGGGGTGAGCGTGGATCGGCTGAGGGCGAATGATCTCCGCCGGCTGGGCTACGGGATCTACGCCCGCACGGACGTCGACCTCACGGAGCTCGCGCTCCTGACCGCGATGACCCGCAGCGACCCCCTGGTCGTGGCGAGAGGTCAGAGCGCAGCACGGCACTGGGGCTTCCCGTTGACGCAGGCACTGCAGAGATGGGACGCGGCTCCGCAGATCACCCCCGTCCATCTGACTGCCGGCGATCTCGTCCATCGCGACACGAAGCTCCTGCGTTGGAATCGGCAACGCTTGCGCGCTGAGGAGATCGTCACGATCTCGGACCTGAGAGTCACCAGTCGGATTCGCACCTGGCTCGATCTCGCTCAGGAGGTCTCCATCGACCAGCTCGTGAAGATCGGCGACCACCTGGTGCGGATCCCGCGCGCCTGGGCGGAGAACCGTCTTGAGCCCTACGCCACGCCCGCCCAGCTCATCGATGCCACACTCGCCTACCCCGGCACCGGCAGGCCACGTCTGAGAGAGGCGCTCACGCTGATTCGAATCGGCAGCGATTCCGCCGCCGAGACGACTCTTCGCCTCGCCGCGGGCCGAGCACAGCTCCCCACCCCCGAGCTGAACGTTCGCCAGTTCACCGATGGGGTTGACCTCGGCGAACCGGACCTGGCCTGGCCCGAGTGGAAGGTGTGCGTCGAGCATGACGGGCCGTCCCACCGCACGAAGGAGCAGCAGGAGAAAGACATCAGGCGTCGGGAGCTCCGGGAAGCGCATGGCTGGATCGAGGTGCAGTCGGTCGCTGTCGACCTCCACAACGGGTGCCGCCGTGGGCTGCAGCGGATGCGGGAAGCGCTCCTGAAGCATGGCTGGCGCCCCACCGCCGACTCCAGCGCACCACGCGCCCCACGCCAGCGACGACCCGCCTCGCGCTCGGCCCCGATCATCTCGCCATCACCGGATCGCGCGAGCCGTCCGGCCAGATGAGTCGCCCAGCCAGATGAGTCGCCCAGCGACGTGATCAGGACGGTGGCGCGGATCGCCCTCCCCGGAGGGAACTGCCACGTGAGCGGGGCAAAGTGGGGTGAATAAGGGTAGCTATC